>DAITMV010000024.1:19683-25043 GCA_036834985.1 Burkholderiaceae bacterium
CCCGCCATTCCCGGTTCACCGCCGGATGTGTCGCGTCAGATCTCCGGTTGTGCGTTTGCACCCCGGTGCACAAGCGCTTCAGCGGCCTGTCGTGAACAAACGCCGCTGTCGATTGGCATGGGTGTGTCGCGAGGTTTGTCGTGCTGGCACCCGGTCAGTGCGTGTGCGGAGATGGCATGAGCACCACACAGCCCGGCATCGAGCTGGCGCGAACCGTCAGGGCCCGCGGCAATTTGGCTGACCAGGTGTGTCGCCGTATCGCTGATGACATCGTGCTGGGCCGCTTTGCACCAGGCTCTCGCCTAGATGAAACGACCTTGGCCCATCTGTTTGAGGTGTCTCGTACACCGGTTCGCGAGGCGCTTAAGCAATTGGCCATTATGGGCATGGTGGACTATCAGCCGAACCGGGGCTCGACCGTATCAGAGATGACGCCGCTCAAGCTGGATCAAATGTTCGAGGCGATTGGTGAGCTTGAAGCGGCCTGCGCCCGACACGCCGCCTTGCGCATGACGCCTGCCGATTGCCAGCGGCTGCGGGAGATTCACGCCGAGGGTCGCCTTGCCATGCAGGCGAACGATATGGAGGCCTACGACGCCTTGAATCTTGAATTGCACGCCACGATTATTCAGGGCGCCTATAACCCTGTATTGATTGACATGGCGATGAGTTTGAGAACGCGTGTGGCTCCTTTTCGTCGCTCTCAGTTTCGCAATGTAGAGCGTATGGGCGAATCGTTTGAAGAACACTCGGTCATCATTGAGGCCATTGTCTCGCACGATGCCGTCACCGCCTACCGAGCCATGCGTGCGCACCTGCTGTCGGCCCGCAGTGCCACGTCGAGGGTGGCACCTGCCTGGGCCAATACTTAAATTCAATCTTGGAGTGATGTCATGATCAAGCCCATCCTGGGACAACACGGAGCCGTTGTGGCCCCGCACTCATTGGCCGCACAAGCCGGGCTGGATATTTTGCGCGAGGGTGGCAATGCCATCGAAGCGACAATCGCCGTAGCAGCCACGCTGGCGGTGGTGTATCCCCACATGACGGGTATCGGAGGTGACGGCTTCTGGCTCCTGCATGCGCCAGGTCAGACCATGCAGAGCATTGATGCCTGCGGCCCGGCAGGGGAGGCTGTGAATCGCTCCTTGTATGAGGGCATGGATAGCATTCCATGGCGTGGCCCGTTGGCAGCCAATACCGTCGCAGGGACTGTCGCCGGTTGGGGGCTTGCCTATGAATACAGTCAACAGCAGTGGGGGGGACGGCTGCCTTTTGCGCGTTTATTGGACAGTGCAATCAGGTATGCCAAAGAGGGATTCCCGGTCACTTATAGCCAAGAGGCGAACACCCGCAGCAAACGAGCCGAGCTTGAGCACCAGCCCGGATTTGCAAACGCGTTTTTACCCAACGGCGATGTGCCTGTCTACGGTACGCCGCATCGCTTTCCAGCCCTGGCAGCTACACTGGAGCAAATAGCCCGTGCCGGTGCCAGCGACTTTTATACCGGCAGCTTGGCCGAACAAATCTCGCATGACCTCAAAGCTGCGGGCAGCCCGCTGACAGCCACCGATTTGCGAAACTACACAGCCACAATTCGCACGCCGCTACAAACCCGTGTTACGGGGGCGTCGGTGTTTAACATGGCGCCGCCCACACAGGGCATGGCGTCCTTGATGATTTTGTCCTTGTTTGATCGCATACGCCAACCCGGCTGGACGCCAGATAACGTAGAGGGCATTCACGCCCTGGTTGAATCGACCAAACAGTCCTTCAAGCTGCGTGATCGTTATGTCACTGACCCGGCCCACATGCAGATACCCGCACAAACGCTGCTCGATGACACCGAGCGTTTACAACGTATGGCGATAGCCATTCCCCTGGATAAGGCGAGCCCCTGGCCCGCTCCCAATTCAGACGGTGATACCACGTGGATGGGGGTGGTTGATAATCAAGGCCGTGCGGTCAGCATGATTCAAAGTATTTATTTTGAGTTTGGCAGCGGTGTGGTGTTAGGACAATCCGGGTTTTGGTGGCAAAACCGTGGCTGTTCCTTTGACTTGCGTCCCCATCAATTACGCAGCTTAGAGCCTGGCCGCAAGCCTTTCCATACGCTCAATCCAGCCATGGCCCAGCTCGATGACGGACGTTTGTTGGTCTATGGCACCATGGGTGGGGAAGGGCAGCCGCAAACGCAGGCGGCGGTTTTTTCTCGCTATGTGTGGGGTGGGCATCATGTGCGCTCGGCGGTGGCCGCTCCCCGCTGGTTATTGGGGCGCACCTGGGCAGAACCCAGTACTACGTTAAAATTGGAATCTAGATTTTCTCCGCAGATCATCGAGCGTTTGCAGGCCATGGGTCATCCCGTTGAAATCGTCAGTGAATTTGACGAACGCATGGGCCATGCAGGTGCTTTGGTGTTGCATCCGAGCGGCTTGATTGAAGGCGGTGAAGACCCGCGTAGCGACGGTATTGTCGCTGCCTGGTAAATCACATAAAAACTGGATTACACAACGATGTTCAAATTTGATTGGTTTATGAAGGGCATGCTGGTGGCTGTTGGGCTGGCATTTATTTGGCCAGACCCGGGCGCCTCCGGTGGCTTTTTACATCCCGATCTGTTGAACAAGCTGGGTGTCGGATTGGTGTTTTTTCTCAATGGTTTGAGTTTGAGCCTGCAGTCACTTAAGGATGGAGCCCTGCGCTGGCGGGTCCATCTGTTGATCCAGTTGTGTACCTTCCTGGTGTTTCCGCTGCTGGGGTGGGGGTTTTTGAAACTGAGCAATGGCTGGATGTCCCCAGACTTGCAGACCGGCTTTTTTTACCTGTGCGCCTTGCCCTCAACCGTATCGTCCTCCGTGGCCCTGACCGTGGCGGCGCGTGGCAATGTGCCTGTGGCGGTTTTTAATGCGACCCTGTCCAGCTTGTTGGGGGTTGTGCTGACACCCATGTGGATGGCCTGGATCCTGGGCCACAGCGGCAGCGGCTTTCAAGCCGGGCCGGTGATCATGGAGTTGGTGCGCTGGGTGGTGTTGCCGCTGGTGTTGGGGCAGGTGGTACGACCCTTCCTGGCCACATGGGCGGGCCAGCACAAGGCGGCCATTCAGAAAGTGGATCGTCTGACAATCCTGATGCTGGTCTACACGTCGTTTAGCGATTCGGTCAAGCAAGGCATCTGGTCCAATTACGGTCCCGTCGTGGTGGTCGAGACGGTGGTCGGTACTGGGGTGTTGTTTGCACTGGTGTTGTGGTTGACCAATCTCCTGTCACGGCAAATGCGCTTGTCCGAAGAAGACCGCATTTCCTCCGTGTTTTGCGGATCCAAAAAAACGCTGGCCTCCGGTGTGCCCATGGCCCATCTGATTTTTGGGGCCAACCCGGCGCTTGGGCTTATTCTGATGCCCATTATGATTTATCACCCCTTGCAATTGGCGGTCGGGGGTGTGCTGGCGCAAAAATGGGGGGCCAGGTCGCGTTAAGCGGCAAGGCGCGCTACACTGAACGCATACAGGTTGCTTGCACCCCGCAACGGCCTGTATGGCCTGAGTGAAAGGATCGCCTGACATGCTGAACACCTCCACCGCACCGAATAGCACCCACCACGCCGACCACTGGAGCGTGACCACCAACGGACAAGGCAAAATCAGGGTTGAATTACACGATGACGCGGGCCATGAGGTCCGGTTAACGGTTGGCTTGGCCGAGGCCCTGAACATGATGGAAGCCATCGGTCGGGCCTGCAAAAAAGCCCGGGCAGAGGGCCAGGAAGGCTAAGCGTCTACGGGTGTTTTGCCCAGCGGCACAAAAAACCGCTCAGACAAACCCTGAAGGCCCAGTGAGCCGAGCAGCTCCTGCAACTGCTGGGCGGCTTGGGGGTTACTGCGCTGGTGTTTTTTGGCGATGATCAGTTCATTTTTCATCGAGTGCTCCCAACCCACCAGCTCAGTCACCGTCACCTGATAGCCATGGGCCTCTAATTGGAGGCAGCGCAACACATTGGTCAATTGGCTACCAAACTCCCGGGTATGCAGCGGGTGCCGCCACAGTTGGCTCAACGGCGTTTGGGCCATCATCGACCCCTTGATGCGACGTAATTCAGACGCTATTTCCGCCTGACAGCACGGCACCAGCACCATGTACTGCGCCTGCTTTTTAAGTCCGAATGCAATCGCATCGTCGGTGGCGGTGTTGCACGCATGCAAGGCAGTCACGATATCCACGAGGGGGGGCAAGTCCGGGTGTTCGGTCGCCTGCGCCACCGGCAGGTTGATAAATTGCATACCCCTCTCAAACCCGAGGCGTTTTGCCAGCACCTGCGATTTGTCGGTTAAGTCCTGGCGGGTTTCAACCCCAGCCACCACCGCGTCTTGCGGGGAGGACTTGATGTACAGGTCATACAAGATAAATCCCAGATACGACTTACCCGCGCCGTGGTCCACCAGATAAAGCGCGCCGTTGTTGCGCTTGCGGACATCGGCAATCAGAGGCTCGATAAACTGCGTCAGGTGATACACCTGCTTGAGCTTACGGCGGCTGTCCTGATTGAGGGCACCGTCCCGGGTCAGGATGTGCAGCTCCTTGAGCAGCTCAATCGATTGCCCGGGTTTTATCTCTGCCGGAAGTGAGGCTGAGGCAGGGGCTTTTTTTTCTTTATTCATTTTTGAGATTTGCAAAGCAAAATTACTTGGTTCCAGTAATGAAGCGCCCGCCCTACGATGGATTCATTCGTCTATTGGAGTCTGCTTCATGAGTTTGTATTCATCGACACGTCGTACCCTGCTGGTGGCCGTATGGGGTCTGATCGGTGCTTTCCCGTTCGCAGTGCTGGCAGAAACACCCGCCAAGGTCACCTTGCTGAACGTATCCTATGACCCTACCCGCGAACTGTATCAGGATTTCAACGCCGCTTTTGCCAAACAATGGAAAGCCAAAACCGGGCAGGACGTAGACATCAAGCAGTCGCACGGCGGCTCGGGTAAACAAGCCCGCTCCGTGATTGATGGTCTGGAGGCCGATGTGGTGACGCTGGCGTTGGCCTATGACATTGATGCCATCGCCGAGCGCGGTCTGTTGGCCAAAGACTATCAAAAACGCCTACCCGACAATGCCTCGCCTTACACATCCACCATTGTATTTTTGGTGCGCAAGGGTAACCCCAAAGGCATCAAGGACTGGAATGACCTGATCAAACCCGGCGTCGAGGTGGTCACCCCCAACCCCAAAACCTCGGGCGGAGCCCGCTGGAATTACCTCGCTGCCTGGGCCTATGCGCTCAAGCAACCGGGTGGTAACGATGCCAAGGCCAGGGAGTTTGTCGGACACCTGTACCGCAATGTCAAGGTACTGGACAGCGGCGCCCG
>DAITMV010000025.1:0-24493 GCA_036834985.1 Burkholderiaceae bacterium
CTACCGCGCCATGCATTTTTCGCAGGTCGAGTACTCAAGGGCCATGCGTGTGTATGACGGATTTGAGGCCATGATTACGCCGCACATGGAGGCGATTGAGTCACAGTTCCCGCTGTTTACCGTGTTCAGTTTGCCGCACGTGGGCGATAACACTTTGCCCCGCCACATTGAATTGGGTGTCAAAGGAGAGGGACCCGCGGCTCAAGCATTGCTTGATGAGGTTTTTGAAGCTCTGCGACGGCGTATCGAGCAACTGAATTTGCGCCACGACGTCATTGTGTAAGTGGCCCGAGGCGGTTTGAGTCTTGCTCAGACCAAACTACCCGCAGACCGCACCACCCGTACAAAAAAAAATGCCCAACCGCGGTGGGTCGGGCAAATCTTCAATCACTGGGGGTGGTTGAGAAGAAGCTGTTAAAACCGATCAGGCTGCTTTTTTGCTGCGTGCTGGTGCTGCTGCAGAGGCGGCTTTCAATGTGGCGTTGGTTGCGGCGTTTACATTGGCTTCGGTCATGTCAACAACCTGCTTGGCGGCTTTGCTGACGGTGTCGTAGGCGGTAGAAGCAGCGGACAAAGCAGACTTAACCAAGGCAACGGCTGACTCTGAACCGGCGGGTGCGTTTTTGGACGCAGCGTCAACCAAAGAAGCCAGCTTTTTGTTGTTTTCAGCAATTTGAGCTTCAACCAGCTTGGATACTTCAGAACCCGCTGCAGTTGTCAGGTCGTACAGACCCTTGCTGTAGGCAGCGAATTTCTCAGCGGCAGGTTGTGCCAGGGCGCTGTTGAACGCGATAAATTCTTGAACATCTTTAACGGACAGCAGCTCTTTGACTTTCTCTGAGCTTTCTTCCAGGCTGGACTTGAGTGTAGACAGGTTCAGCTCAACCAGTTTCTCAACGTTTGAGAATGATTTGTTGCTAAAGTCGATCAAAGATTCAATGGCAGCTTTTTGAGCGTCGATCAGTTGGTCTGGGGTAGTCATGTTCACAATCTCCTGGGCGTGATGCAAGTTTGGTCAAATTCAGCAGGTACATCCGGATGAGAAGGGTTTTATGCTATAAACAGTGATGATTGACTGTTTACTGAACCTGCTCACGGCTTAAATGATGCACCGCAACAATTCCTATTGTACGAATTAAAAAACGAAAGTCAAGAAAAAATGTTGCATTGCGGCATTAAATTTTCGTGTCAGTATTTATTGAAGGCAACAGGCTGAAAATGCAGGCTTTTTTTGCAGATCAGTTTGTTTTGCCCCTGCCACCGGGGCATCGGTTTCCGATGAGCAAGTACGAAATGTTGCGCCAAAAAGTGCTGCTTCGGCTACCGGAGGTTCGGTTGTGCATACCCCATTCGGCTACCGATGGTGAGTTAGCCCTGGGGCATCATCCAGACTATATCTATCGTGTGGTCAGAGGCTGCTTGTCGCCCCAGGCGCTGCGGGCCATTGGCTTTCCCTGGTCAGAAGCTATGGTGGAGCGTTCGCGACGCTCTACGGGCGCAACCATTGGCGCCTGCCGGGCAGCGATGAAGGAGGGGGCTTCAGCCAATCTGGCGGGTGGCACTCACCATGCGTTTTATGACCGGGGTGAGGGTTTTTGTGTATTTAACGATACCGTGGTCGCCGCTAGACTACTTCAGGCTGAGGCGGGGCGCAGCAAGCACTTGTTACGGGTTTTGGTCATTGATCTGGATGTGCATCAAGGCAACGGAACCGCTTCCATTACACACAACGACCCCACCATCTTTACCTTTTCGATGCACGGCAGCAACAACTTTCCCTTTGACAAGCAGGTCAGTGACCTGGACATCGCCCTGGCTGATGGCACTGCGGACGGGCCTTACCTGGATTTGTTGGAGGATGCCCTGGCCCGCATTGACCAGCGTTTTGCGCCTGGTCTGGTGATTTACCTGGCGGGTGTTGATGCGCACCAGGGCGACCGCTTGGGCAAGCTGGGTCTGAGTGATCAAGGCATTGCGCGTCGTGATCAACTGGTTTTTGAATGGTGTCGGCATCGACAGTTGCCTGTAGCGGTCACGATGGCAGGCGGGTATTCACTGGATTTGGAGCATATGGTTAATCTTCAATGCGGAACGCTTGAGCGCTTGTACTCACTTTGGCAGCAGGTCAGGCCTGCACAGTCCCTCCAACCCGTGTTGGGGGCGTGATGGCAGCTACTGCGTTGCGCCGGGCATTGCCATTGCTGGCTCCCTGGATTTTTGTGTTGATCTGGAGCACCGGGTTTATTGTGGCGAGGCTTGGCCTGCCGCACGCCCCTCCGCTGGCCTTTTTATCGCTCCGGTTTGTAGGCGCCATTCTGTGCCTTTACCTGCTGGTCAGGCTGTTCAAGGCCCAGTGGCCGGCGCGTGGACAGATCATGCCCATTGCCCTGGCGGGCGTGCTGTTACAGGGCGGCTACCTGGGTGGCGTATGGGTGGCCATTTCAATGGGTCTGCCGGCAGGGTTATCCGCCCTGGTTGTAGGCCTGCAGCCTTTGCTGACCGGCGTATTTGGCGGTTTGACCGGTGAAAAAGTCAATCCCCGTCAATGGGTTGGGCTGTTGTTGGGGTTTGTCGGCGTGTTGATCACCGTGTCATCTCGCTGGTCTGTTGATGGCCTGGCCTGGCCCAGCATGGTGGCCATCGTTGTGGCGCTGCTGGCGATCACGACGGGGACTTTATATCAAAAATATCGCTGTGGACGGTTTGATACACGCACCGGCGCCATGATTCAATATGCAGCCTCCGCGGCGGTGACCATCCCCTTGGCCTTGATCTTCGAGCAGCCAATCCACATCGACCCAGTCGCCGATTTTCTGGTGGCCTATTTTTGGTCTGTGATTGCGCTGTCCATCGGGGCGATTGCTTTATTATTCTGGTTAATCGAGCAAGGGGAGGCTACCCGGGTCACCAGCTTGTTCTATTTGTCACCACCTACCACCGCTGTCATGGCGTGGTTGATTTTCCGTGAGCGGCTTGATCCGACGGCCATCATGGGCATGGGGCTTGCCGTGGTGGCTGTGGCATTGGTTAACTATAAAAAATAGCTGAATGGGGTTTTGAATTGATGAGTGCTTCCCAAACTGATCGCGTATTGACGCCAGAGCAAACCGACGTAGTGGACTACGCTATCGCCTCCCGGCGGTCTGTTCGCAAGTTTTTACCTGATCCTGTGCCTCAGGCCGTGGTGGAAGACATCTTGCGTCTGGCCAGTCGCGCCCCATCGGGCACCAACATCCAGCCTTGGCGTGTCCGTGTTCTGGCGGGTCAAGCTAAGGAGGAGTTGAGTCAGGCCGTATTGGCTGCACACAATGATTCTGAACAATTTAATACCCTGACCGCTGAATACGAGTACTACCCCAAGCAGTGGTTTAGCCCATATATCGACCGCCGGCGCAAAATCGGCTGGGATTTGTATTCCCTGCTCGGAATCGACAAAACCGACAAAATGCGCATGCACAGCCAGCATGGGCGCAACTACGAGTTTTTTGATGCACCGGTAGGTCTTGTTTTTACAATCGATCGCCGTCTGGAGCAGGGGTCCTGGCTTGATTACGGATTTTTTCTGGAGGCCATCTGCATCGCAGCCCGGGCGCGCAACCTGCATACCTGTCCCCAAGCAGCATTTACGCAGTTTTACTCCATCATTTCGAAGCATCTGGCATTTGACGAACATGAGATGCTGGTGTGCGGGATGTCCTTGGGGTACGAAGATACCTCGGCAGTAGAAAATACCTTGCGAACCGAACGATCCACGGTCGATCAGTTTGCAACATTTAAAGGTTTTTGACGTTTTCATCCCCCAGTTAAAGTACTTTCTTAAATATGGCTTGAGCTTATGCGTCGGCTTGCGTAAAATTCGAGCAAATTAAAAGGGAATGACAACAAATGAACCTATTTTTTAAACGGATGCTCGCGAGTACTGTCTCCGCTGGGTTCCTGTTTGCTGCTCTGGGTGGTTTGAACACCGCTCAGGCCGTTGAACACGCCGACGTTGTTAAAGTCAAAGCCAAGAAATCATCCAAAAAAACACACAAAAAGACATCGCCTCGCCTGGCCTCCAAAGCCATTACCCCTGCATCGCTGACCCGGCTGGAAGCGGCAGAGCGTGGCACCAATTCACTGGGCAAATTGGCGGGCCTGCACAAAGCAGTAGACCCCTTGTCTTTAAAATCTGCAGTTGCTTTTGTTGAGGACCTAGATACCAAGCAGGTACTGTTCTCGAAAAATTCCGACGCAGTATTGCCAATTGCCTCGATTACCAAGCTAATGACAGCGCTGGTCGTTCTGGAAGCCAAGCAGCCGATGGACGAGATGGTTCGCGTGACCGAGGAAGATATCGACACAGAGAAAAACAGCCGCTCACGTCTTCCGGTGGGGGCTGAGCTCTCCCGTGCGGACATGATCCACGTCGCCCTGATGGCCTCCGAGAATCGCGCTGCCAATTCCCTGGGACGTAACTATCCGGGTGGTTTAAGCGCATTTGTGCTGGCGATGAACGCCAAAGCGCAATCGTTGGGCATGAAAGACTCCCATTTTGTTGAACCGACGGGGTTGTCCAGCCAGAACGTCAGTTCAGCCTCAGACCTGGCCAAGATGGTGGCTGCAGCCTACAAGGTCGACCAAATCCGTGAATACACCACCAGTACATCCCACACGGTGGAGCTGGGGCGTCGCAAGGTGCAGTTCAACAATACCAACCCCCTCGTCAAGAGCGACGCGTGGGACATCTCCGTATCCAAAACCGGTTTCATCAATGAAGCGGGTCGTTGCCTGGTGATGCACGCACGTGTTGAAGGCCATCGCTTGGCCATCGTATTGCTTGATTCGATCGGAAAGTATTCCCGAATTGGTGATGCGAACCGACTAAAAAAGTGGCTTGAGCAAAACAACGTTCAGGTTGCACCTCGCCGCACCACCTGAACGGCGAACGCCGTTGTGTGCTGGTGTGTGCAGGCCTGTACCGGCCTTACCAGCTGTGAACTATCTGATCAAACTGAGCGAATCAGCTTGCGTGTTGGTGCTGTCATCGGGTAACCCAAGGCAGCACTAATTCTTTGTGCTGTGGCCCCCAGGTCGTCGAGCCATTCATCTTGCAGGCGGTCTGCTGGTGCAGAGATCGACAGGCCAGCGACCAACTTGCACGAGTCATCATAAATTCCCGCAGCAAAACAACGCACACCCATTTCCAATTCCTCATTGTCTCGAGCATAGCCCAGCTTTTTGACTTGCTCGAGCGCGGTGTCCAGCGCCTTGGCGTCAGTGATGCTGTTGCGGGTGTTGCCCAAGAGGCCAGTGCGAGTGATATAGGCTTTTAAAAGCGCCGGGTCATCATGAGCCAAAAACAGCTTACCGGTGGATGTCAGGTGCAGGGGCGCGCGTCCGCCTATGGCCCTTACCACTTGCATGCCGGAACGCTCACTAAATGCACGTTCCACATATACGATCTCATCGCCCTGACGCACCGACAAATTAACCGTTTGACCGGTGGCACGGTGGAGTTTACGCATCCACTCCAGTGCCGCATCGCGCACATTGATGCGTGCTTTGACCAGGTTGCCCAGCTCCAGCAATCGCATACCTAGGCGGTACAGACCCGGGTCACTGCGATCGACCAGCCGGCAGGCCACCAGGTCATTGAGAATGCGGTGTGCGGTGGATGGATGCAGCCCCGTCTGGCTGGCCAAGTCTTTGAGCGGGACAGGATCTGGATGAGCGGCTAGGCTATCGAGAAGCTGCATCATCCGTTCAATCACCTGGATGCTGGTCCGGCTGTTGGATTCTGTCGTCATGGTTGTGTTGCGATGCAATATCAAGGTTGAAATTTTAATCCATACTATGAAATGGTGTCACTAACTTATGGTTACTCCTACTGGTTAATGTTTGTCACGGCGTTTACATTGGCTGGATATATGGATTGCTGCGAGGTGGATGTGCGGGTAGGTCTGTTTGTGACGTGTCTGGTCGATATGATGCGACCTGAAATTGGCTTTTCGACCTTAAAGCTGTTGGAAAACGCTGGTTGTGAGGTCGTGGTGCCCGAAGGGCAAACCTGTTGTGGGCAGCCCGCATGGAATTCGGGCGATGCACGGACCACCCTGGCGCTGACCGAGAAGTTTGTCAAAGAGTTTTCCCAATTTGAGTACGTGGTCGTGCCCTCTGGCTCGTGCGGCGGGATGATTCGTTCCCACTATCTGGATGTGGCAAAAAACGACCCCGGACTTAAATCCCAGGTGGCCCAGATTGCGGCACGCACCTACGAGCTGACTGATTTTTTACGAAACGTACTGAACCTCCGCGAACTGCCGGCCCCGGAACAAGACGCAGCGGTCAAAATTACCTACCATGATTCGTGCAGTGGTCTGCGTGAATTGGGTATTCAGGAGCAGCCGCGCAGCTTGTTGGCCAAGCGGCCCGGCGTGGAGTTGGTCGAAATGGCAGACAGCCGAATGTGCTGCGGTTTTGGCGGCACATTTTCTGTCAAGTACGGCGACATTTCATCGGCTATCTGTGACGATAAATGCCAGCAAATCAAAGACACGGGCGCTCAGGCCGTGGTGCTGGGCGATCTGGGTTGCATGCTCAATATCGAAGGTCGTCTACGCCGGCAGGGCGACGAAACCACGCAGGTGTGGCACGTTGCACAGTTATTGGCCGGTGATGTGGGCCAGGCCTGATCATTGAATAGAAACGTCTTGTAGTAAAAAGGAATTCGTCATGCAGATACAAAGCATGCAATTTGTAGCGCGATCGGGCCAGAAACTGGCTGACATTCGCCTGCAGCAAAACCTCAAAAAGCTGGCCACCAAGTTTGTATCCACCCGTGCGACAGCCATCCTTGAGCTCGACGACTTCGAGGCGGTGCGCACCGCCGCTGTAGCCAAGCGAAGCCGCGCCATCGAGCAACTGGATGTCTGGCTCGAATTGTTTGAAAAGAAAGCCACCGAGACGGGCGCCACGGTGTTGTACGCCGAGACTCCCCAGGAGGCTGCCCAACTGGTGGCGGAAATAGCCAAACGTCATGGTGTAAAAAAAGCCATCAAAACCAAGTCGATGGTGTCTGAGGAAATGGCCTTGAACGAGGTGCTTGAAAAAGAGGGCATTCACGTTCGTGAAACTGATCTGGGTGAATACATTCTGCAGATCAACGACTCAGAGCCACCCAGTCACATCATTGCGCCGGTCGTGCACAAGGACAAGGAAGAAGTTGCTGACTTGTTTGAAAAAGTTCATCACACACCCCGCAAAACCGACATTCAGGAAATGACGCGTGAGGCGCGTGAAATTTTGCGCCCCCAGTTTCTGGCAGCCGACATGGGGATCACCGGCGGCAACTTTGTGATTGCCGAGACCGGGTCCGTTTGCCTGGTCACTAACGAGGGTAATGAAGGCATGTGCACCATCATGCCCAAGATTCACGTGGCAGTGACTGGCATCGAAAAGGTGTTGCCCACCTTGGAAGATTTTGCCACCGTAATGCGTTTATTGCCGCGGTCTGCAACCGGTCAAAGTATTTCGAACTATGTGTCACTGCTCACCGGGCCCCGTGTTGACGGTGAACGCGATGGACCGGAGCACATGTACTTCGTGCTGGTGGACGGCGGCCGCAGCGGTTTGCTCGGCGGCGAATTTGAAGAGATGTTGCGCTGTATCAAATGCGGTGCCTGCATGAATCACTGCCCGGTGTACCAGAAAATCGGTGGCCACTCCTATGGCTGGGTGTACCCAGGCCCGATGGGTTCGGTACTCACCCCCAGTTATATCGGGGTAGAGAATGCACTGGATTTACCGCAGGCTTCGACGCTGTGTGGTGAGTGCCACGTCGTATGCCCGGTTAAAATTCCGTTACCCGAGTTATTGCGTAAATTACGTGATCGGCAATTTGATCGGGGCTTTAGGCCATGGTATGAACATGCCGGCCTGGCGATCTGGGGGTTCATGGCACGCCGCCCGGCGTTGTACCGACTGGTCACGTCGATTGGCGTGCGCGTCCTGAAGTGGATGGGGGGCGGCAAAGGCCGCATTACAAGTTTGCCTGTTGGCAAGGGGTGGACCAATCACCGGGACATGATGGCCCCGGCGGGAAAAACATTCCGGGAGTTGTACGCCAGCCGCCAAAGGGATCACTAATCGGATCACTAACAGAGGGCCGGTGCACACTCGCCCTCGCACTGGCGCTCGTCAAGCCCGGTTTGCTTTTTTGAATGCGTAGAGTTCTTTCTCTTTCAGATCAAGAATGGACCCTACACATTCGCTTATCAGTGCGGGGCCTTTGTAGATCAAACCGGTATAGATCTGCACCAACGAGGCACCCGCCTGTATTTTTTCTGCGGCGTCCTGGCCATTGATGATGCCGCCCACGCCAATGATCGGAATGGCGCCTTGCAATCGACGGTTCAACCGGTCTATGACGTGCAGTGACATCTCCCGAACGGGCTGGCCACTCAAGCCGCCGGCCTCCTGTGAATGGTCCAGCCCCTGCACGGCGTCCCGTGTGATGGTGGTGTTGGTGGCAATAATGCCATCAAAGCCAAACTGTACCAGCCGATCTGCAATCGCATCAATTTGATCGTTGTCCAGGTCGGGGGCGATCTTTAAGGCCATGGGTCGGCGTACGCCATGTTCGTCGGAGAGTTTTTCCCGCTCGTCCCGCAGGGCCTCCAGCAGACCGTCCAGCGCATCGCCGCCTTGCAAGTCACGCAGGTTTTTGGTGTTCGGTGAGGAAATATTGACCGTGACATAAGAGGCGTAGGGGTAGACATCCCGCAGGGCTGACAAATAGTCGTTCTGCGCTTGCTCGACGGGAGTTGCCGCATTTTTACCGATGTTGATGCCTAAAATCCCGGTGTATTGGCTGGCCCGCACGTTGTTAAGCAAGGCTGCAACACCTTCGTTGTTAAAGCCCAAGCGGTTGATCAGCGCGTTGGCTTTGGGTAGGCGGAACATTCGGGGCTGCGGGTTACCGGGCTGGGGTTTGGGGGTTACGGTGCCAACTTCCAAAAAGCCAAAACCCAGAGCCCCCAAGCCGTCCAGATGGGCGGCATTTTTATCAAGACCTGCGGCCAGCCCCACCGGATTGGGGAACTTCAAGCCCATTACGGTCACGGGGCATGCCTCGACCTCTGGCACCAGCTTGGATAGCACCTTGAGTTTTTGAAGTTGATCGACCACGCCAAAGGTGACTTTGTGGGCGGTTTCGGGTTCAAGGCTGAACAGCCATGGGCGTACCCATGCATAAGGGACTTGCATGAAAGGCTCTGCGACTAAAAATTTATGGGTTGATTCGGAAATGATCAGGCAGTACGTACGCCATGTCCACCCATTTGCCTGCTTGCAAGCACTCGAGGGGTTTGAATTGCGACTTATACGCCATTTTGCGGCTGGATTGTATCCAATATCCCAAGTACAGGTACGGCAGATTTAACTCGGCACATTGCTCAAGCTGCCACAAAATGCCGTAGGTGCCCAGGCTGCCCTTGTAGGTGGGGTCGTAGAAGGTATAAACCGAGGATAAACCGTCGGTCAGGATGTCGATGATTGACACCATGCACAAGTGGCCGTTGGGGTCGCGAAACTCAATCAGACGGGAATTGACCCGGCTTTGCAGCAGGAACTGAGAGTACTGTTCGCGGCTGTCTTCATCCATGCCGCCGCCACTGTGCCGCTGGTTCTGGTATTGAAGATACAGCTCGTAGTGCTCTGGCACAAAACGAAGGCGCTGCACACTGGTGATCAGGTTGCTGTGTTGTTTCATCGTGCGCTTTTGCGTACGGGTCTGTTTGAACTGCGCTGTATTGACGCGTACCGGAATACAGGCCCGGCAGCCATCACAATACGGTCGGTACGTAAATAAGCCGCTGCGACGAAAACCGTTGCGTACAAGTTCAGAATACACATCCGCATTGATCAGATGGCTTGGGGTGGCTACTTGGGAGCGCGCAAGGTGGCCCGGCAGGTAACTGCAGGGGTAGGGCGCTGTCGCATAAAATTGCAGCGCCGAGAAAGGTAGCTCGTTGGGGCTAGTCATAACTGCAGCCAATTGCTCCCAGAGGGCCAGATAAGACGATCCTGCACAACACGTTGGGCAATCGCCCGTTCAAACTCGGTACGGGGCATCTCCCGCGCACCTAACGATGCCAAATGTTGCGTATTCTGCTGGCAGTCTATCATGTCTGCCCCCTGTTTCATCAACCATTTAACAAGGCAGGCCAGGGCTATTTTTGAGGCGTCGGTCCGGTGGGAAAACATGCTCTCGCCAAACACCATGGTACCCAGATTGACCAGATACAGCCCTCCCACCAATTGGTCCCCCACCCAGGATTCAACACTGTGCGCGTAGCCAGCTGCGTGCAAGGCGGTGTAAGCCTGCACGATATCGCTGACAATCCAGGTGCCTTCGGCATATGAACGAGGGCCCGCACAGTGCTGTATAACCTGTTCAAAGGCGGTGTCGCAGGTGACCCGGTACTGCGGATTGCAGGCCCATTTGTTCCAGGTTTTACGCAGGGAGCGGTGCAGCTTGAACTCTGACAGGCGAAGCACCATCCGTGGGTCAGGTGTCCACCACAAAATGGGGTCTGATTCGTTATACCAAGGGTAGATGCCCCCGCGGTAAGCCATGAGCAGGCGTTGCACCGATAAGTCACCACCTGCGGCCAGCAGGCCATTCGGCGCTTTGAGTGCCTTGGCAGACGGCGGGAAGGGGGTGTCGTCGAACAGCCAGTCGATCATTTAAGCGCCGCGATCGATCGCCCCTGCAAAATGTTGCGGAGCCCAACTGACCGGCTCGAATAAATCACCGGAATGCAGTTGGTAGTGACCTGCTTTGCGGTCTGCGAAAAATAGCTGCAGGGTTTTGGAGACTGTTTTGAAGGCCAGATCATCCCAGGGGATGTCCTCTTCGCGAAATAATTGCACCTCCAGGCTTTCAGGGCCGGGCGCAAAGTCGATATCCAATAGCTGTGCGCGGAAAAACATATGTACCTGGTGCACATGCTTGACATCAAAAATCGTAAACGGCGCACCCAGAGAGATGCGCGCCCCGGCTTCTTCTGCGGTTTCGCGGGTGGCTCCATCATGGGTGGTCTCATTGACTTCCATGAACCCGGCGGGCAGTGTCCAGAAACCATAACGCGGCTCGATGGCCCGCCGACAGAGCAATACCTGATCTTCCCAGACAGGGATCGTGCCCAGCACCATTTTCGGGTTGATGTAATGAATGGTGTTACAGGAGGGGCAAACATGGCGTTCGCGGTTATCGTCGGCGGGTATCAGGAGGTTGACTTCGGTACCGCATACGGAACAAAACTTCATGGCTGTAAACATAAAACCCGCTTTGAATAATAGACCTGAGAATGCAAATACACACTGCTTTGAGTGTAGCATTGGCTCAAAAGGTCTGCTGAGGAACAAAATCTTCAAGTATTTTGCCAACTGCATTTGACAGATGAATTTAGCTGTTGCATAATTGCGGTCTTCGCTTAGGGGGTATAGCTCAGCTGGGAGAGCGCTTGCATGGCATGCAAGAGGTCAGCGGTTCGATCCCGCTTACCTCCACCAAGCAGAATAAAACAAATGTAGTAAACGTAGTACATAGGCTGCAACAACCGAATAATTAATGTATACTTCGGTGCGTTGTTAGGCAGTAACCAAGCGGCGTCAAGCAGCTTACAGTTTCTGTCCCCATCGTCTAGAGGCCTAGGACACCGCCCTTTCACGGCGATAACGGGGGTTCGAATCCCCCTGGGGACGCCAGTCATAAAACCCAGTTGATCAACAGGTCAACTGGGTTTTTCAATTTTAACGTGTGTCATCTTATGCATGATGATCCTGTCATGGCGCCAACCGCCAACCCTGGTTTGACCACCCTTGTTGCGTGAATGATAATCCTGGCATGTCCAGTACCTCCCTAAACTCCTCTTTGCGTGTGTTGTCGTTGATCCCGCCGATGACGCAGCTTAATACGCCTTATCCGTCTACTGCGTACCTCACCGGTTTTTTGCGTTCCCGCCAGTTCGACGCCCGGCAGGCTGATATCGCCTTAAGTCTCGTATTGAGCTTGTTTTCTGAGCAAGGCTTGGAACTGATGGCTCAAGAGATCGAAGCGCTTGAGGAAGTGACGGAGCGGGTTGCCTTATTCATGGAGCAGTTTGACCGCTACCGGGCAACGATCGGACCTGTCATCGGTTTTTTGCAAGGCAAGGATTCCACGCTGGCGCATCGTATCAACGGCCGTCACTTTTTGCCGGAAGGCCCCCGGTTTGAGTCACTGGATGCCTATGTCGATGAGGACGGAGGCGACCCGTTGGCGTGGGCATTTGGAGCGCTGGGCGCACAGGATAAAGCCCGTCATCTGGCCACACTCTATCTGAACGATTTGGCTGATGTGGTGCGCGATGCCATCGACTCGCGTTTTGAATTTGTGCGCTACGCTGAATCGCTGGCTGGCAGCCAACCCACATTTGATCCGCTGGCGCAGGCCCTGTCTGGTCCGCACTCGCTGGTCGATGACATTCTGGTTGATCTGGCCATGCAGACTGTCGAGCAACATCAACCCGATGTGCTGCTGCTGTCGGTGCCGTTCCCGGGGGCTGTGTATGCCGCTTTGCGCATGGCGCAAGCAATCAAGGCGCAGCATCCCCAGACCAGGATTGTGCTGGGTGGCGGGTATGTTAATACCGAGTTGCGCGAGTTGTCAGAGCCGCGGCTGTTTGATTATGTCGATTTTGTCACGCTGGACGCGGGTGAGAGGCCGCTGCTGGCCTTGCTGGACCATCTTGCAGGTAAACGCGGAGCGTCCCGTTTGGTACGTACCTTTATCCGCAACAAACAAGGGCAAGTGCAGTATATCAACCTGGCCGAGGCAGACGTTCCATTTTCTGAGGTGGGCACTCCCACCTGGGATGGCTTGCCGCTGGGAGATTACTTGTCCCTTCTGGATATGCTCAACCCCATGCACCGCCTCTGGAGTGATGGCCGGTGGAACAAACTGACGGTGGCACATGGCTGTTACTGGAAAAAGTGCAGCTTCTGTGATGTCAGTCTGGATTATATTTCCCGTTACGAGGTGACGACGGCCAGTGAGCTGGTCAATCGTATTCAGACCATTGTGGCCGAGACCGGGCAAACCGGCTTTCACTTTGTGGATGAGGCCGCTCCACCCAAATCGCTTAAGGCGCTGGCCTCCGAGTTGATAGAGCGTGAGGTGTCAATCTCCTGGTGGGGCAATATCCGGTTTGAAAAGTCGTTTACTCCAGAGCTTTGCCAGCTGTTGGCTGACAGCGGTTGTATTGCCATCAGCGGTGGTTTGGAGGTGGCCTCTGACCGTTTGCTTGAGTTGATGAAAAAAGGCGTGTCCGTCGAGCAGGTGGCTCGCGTCACCAAGGGCTTTAGCGACGCCGGTATATTGGTGCATGCCTATCTGATGTATGGCTTTCCTACCCAAACCGTACAGGACACTGTGGATGCACTGGAATATGTGCGCCAGCTGTTTGCCGCCGGTTGCATACAATCCGGGTATTTTCACCGGTTTGCCTGCACCGTGCACTCTCCGGTGGGTAAGGACCCACAGGCCTACGGGGTGACCTTGTTACCGCTGCCTGAGGGCAATTTTGCAAAAAATGATGTGGGCTTTATCGACCCCACCGGAGTCGATCACGATGCCTTGGGGCGTGGATTAAATAAGGCCTTGTACAACTATATGCACGGCGTTGGTCTGGATCAGAACGTGCGCAGTTGGTTTGATCAAAAAGTGCCGCGACCTACGGTGCCGCGTGATTTCATCGAACGCGCTTTGTACGGCACTGTGGGCTGATCACAAATTCTTTTTCACAAAATCCTTGATCGCTTGTGCGCACAGGTAAGGGCTTTCTATCATTGGCAGGTGACCAACCCCTTCCAAAATGCATAGCTCTGAACGTTTGATGAGTTTTTCGAAGGTCAGTGCACAACTGGGATGCAGCACTTCATCTTTGTCGCCCCACATGACCAGGGTGGGAGCGGCAATATCCTCATAGGTGGGTTTATTCAGGTTAGGTCGGCGTGCGACCATTTCGCGGAACAAATGAGTGTTGACATCTCGACGGTGTACAAGCTCGGTGGCCGAGAAAAATGCCGCTGACGCAGCGAGCGCCCGGTTGTAGAACACCAGTTCGGTGAGCTTGACCACCTCCATGGCAGAGCGGGGAACCAAGCGATTTTTGCCTTGCAGCAATTCGTCTACAAAGTCGGTTTGTTCTTCACCGGGCAGGCCCAGTGCGTCCATCAGTACCAGGCTGCTGACGCGATCCGGGAATCGGGCCGCCAACATCCCGGCAATGGCACCGCCCATGGAGTTGCCCACTACGCTGGCATGCCGAATGCCGATCTCGCTCAACCAGTGGTTTAGTCGTTCGGATTGTTCCTCAATGCCGTAGGCCACGCGAGGGTTAAAGCCGCTTTCTCCCCACCCGGGCAGGTCGGGCATGATGATCCGGAAGTGGCCCAGAAAAAACGGCAACAACGGGAGCCAGTGTTCCTTGGCTGCAGAAAAGCCATGCAACAGCACCAGGGCCGGGCTTGACTCAGCACCCACCTCCAGCCATACGAGTTTGTCTTTGCCCACACCGACATGTTTGCGGTGAATGCCCATCAGACCGCCGTAATAGGGGTTCAGGCGCGTCAGACTGAATAACTTGGGGCGCCATTCCTCGAGTACGACATGGTGAATGGGCTCAGAGTGCTTCAAATAAGCATCGCCAACATGATTAAAATATTGGTCCACCAGCTTGGCGCCTTCACGCTCGGGCGCTGCTTTAATGTGTGGTTTGGTCTCTATTTTTTTGGGCACAGGCAATCTCCTTGATCCCAGTTTACCTACTTTTAGGAACAACACCGCGTGTGACAAGTCATGACAGTAGCCCTCAATAGTGATAGAAGCTCATAAATGCAACTGCTACACTAAAAATGTCAATGTTTTCCAAGCTTTTTGCCAGGAGTTGTTTTGAATTGGGTATTTCACTCTAAACGCCCCCTTGTTAAATGTACCGCATCAGTCTGCTTCATGATGTTGGTCATGGGGACTTCAATGACCTTGGCGGCTGGCGGTCCGGGCATCGGCATGCAGTTCAAGGCGCAGGCCGAGCAAGTGCGCAAGGCGGAGGAAGTGGGCGATCTGTCGCGTGCCGAACAACTGGCACGTCAGCTGGTATCGATCGGAGAGTCCGGCCCGGTGAGAATGCATGCCAAAGCTTTGCTGAACCTAGGGGCGGTGTTGCGTCAGCGCGGACAATACGCTCAGGCTGAACAAGTGTTGCGCAAAGGCCTGGAGCTGACCGAACAGGACGAGGGGCGCCTGTCCTCAGCCGCGGTTCGTTTATTGTTTAATCTGGGCGGTACCCTGCAGGCCCAAGCGCGTTACGCGGAGGCCTATACCGTGCTGTCCGAGGCCTTGGCCCGGCAGGATCAGTTCAAGCCGCATCATCCGGATGCAATACAGGCCCGCAATTTGTTGGCCAGGAATCAAACCCTGCTGGGGCGCTTTGACCAGGCCGATCAGTTGTTAAAAGATGCGATGACGGTCAGTACGTACTCCTCGGATATGGAGGTGGCACAGGATGGGCGGGCGTCTCCATTTTGGGCGCAGTATCGACGGGCCCAAACCTGGGACGCCTTGGGCAATCTGGATATCAAACGTGATCGCTTTGAAGCGGCCCATGACGACTACGCACGCGCAATTGAGCTGTACGCAACCATCACTTCCATCACACACCCAGACGCAATCAAGGCTCGCATGATGCAGGCCGTCAGCCTGCTGTTGCTCCATGATGCGCCCACCGCCCAGCTCATGATGCGACAGGTGGTGGCTGATGCCCAGCGCGTATTGGGCACCAATCACGCAGAGACGGCTCGTGCGCAGTACGCTCTGGCGCGGATTTTGGCCCAGCAACAACAGTTTGATGAGGTTGAGCCGCTGTTGCGCCAGTCTGTCAGTGTGTTGCGAAACAGCGGCTCATTGACTGAGTTTGCCAACGCCTCTCAAACCTACGCACTGTTTTTGGTTAAACGCAATCGCCTGGTGCCAGCCTTGGCGCTGTACCGTGAGGCGTTGGATTGCATCGATCGTATTTTTGCGCAGACCCGTGGGCTGGATGATTCAATCCGTGAGGGCATTGCGGCGCAGTACACGCCGTTTTATTTCGAGACGATCAACCTCCTGCTGCAGTTGCATCGCGTTGACCCTGGCGCTGGTTACGACAAAGAGTCGCTGGCCGTGGCATCGCGTACACAAAGCCGCCTGTTTGCAGAAATGCTGCGTGAGGCGGATGTAGGGGGCTTGTCCAATGACAACCAATTCAAGCAACTGAGGGCGGCCCATCAAAAAGCCAAGGCGCAGCAGGCCGACATGATTCGGGCGCGTGCTGAAAAAGTCAGTGTCAGCGAGGAACAACTGATTGACGATCCGCTGATTGCCAAACGTGTCCAAGCCCAGCGCGACCAACTCAATGATGATTTGAACCGTGCCCAGGCCGCCTTGTCCGGTTTGGAAGATCAGCTCTGGCAACAATACCCACGGTATATGGAATTGACACAGCCGCGCCCGGTGACGGTGGATGTGTTGCAAAAAAAATTGCTCAAACCGGGCGAAACGCTGATCAGCTATGCCCTGTTACCCCAGCATTTGCTGATCTACGTCGTAGAGCGGGAGCGATTCAAATTAATCGAGGTGCCAACCAGCCGGCGCGATCTGGCCAGCTTGATTGCTCAAGCCCGCAAACCGGAGGAAAACCCGGGCGAGTCCCTCGAACAATTGGCCCAACTGGATCCGGCAATACTGCACCAATTGTATGAGCTGGTGTTCAAACCGGTTGAACCGATGCTCAAACCTAAACAGCGACTCATTATTGTGGGTGACGGGCCTTTACATACCTTGCCCATGGAAATGCTGGTCTCTCGCTGGGGTGCTACAGAGCAAGCGGCGTTTGCAACAGCCCGCGCAGCGGGACAGCCCTTGCTGGGGGAATATGCAACGCTGCCGTATCTTGGGCAGCAATATAGTTTTGCCTATTTGCCCAGTTTGTCGTCACTGGCCTCTGTGCGGCTCTATCGCAAACCGGCGGTGCGCTATGACAAGGATTTTGTGTCATTTGCCGATCCTGTGTTTGATACCAACGGCTCGGTGTCAGCAGACACCCGCAGTGCGTTGGCGAGCATTCCCAGAAGTGTCGGACGTGGGGGCACGCTGACAATTCCACGACTTCCGGAAACTGCAGAGGAGGCCAAGGAAATTTCGTCGATTGTGGGCGGGCGCAGCGAGTTGTATTTACGTGAGCGGGCACAGGAGCATACCCTCAAGACGCTGAATCTGAAAAATACGCGTTACCTGCATTTTGCGACGCATGGTTTGTTGGGTGGAGAGTTTGTGATGGTCAGTGATGCCATCAATGATCGGGTGAATATCGCGTTTGATCCTGGCATGTATGCCAATCAACAATCCGCTCAATCCAGGCAGCGAGCGCAACCGGCTTTGTTGCTGTCCTTGGGGGGCGACCTACAGGGAGAGGATGGTTTGTTGACGATGTCTGAGGTGGTGTCGTCCGTGGATTTGAACGCCGAGCTGGTGGTGTTGTCCGCGTGTAATACCGCAGGCGAAAATACCCAGGCCAATACCGGTGAGGGCTTTGCCGGGCTGACCCGTGCGTTCATGTTCGCCGGAGCCCAGAGCTTGCTGGTGAGTCACTGGAGTGTGGAAAGTCGGTCCACCCAGGATCTGATGACCGAGCTGTTCAGGCAACTGCGTGGTCAAACAGACAAGTTAAAGGCGCTGGACGGCGCTCGACGAAAAACCATGGGCAGCGTCATACAAGCCGGGCTGCCTGTCTCCGGAGCGCATCCTTATTTTTGGGCACCGTTTGTGTATGTAGGTGATTAACAGGGCTTAGATCATGGCCCGATATCCAGGTCAGGCCGCATGCGTCTGATCTGCTGGCGGGCCAATTGGAACTCATCCTGCACATTATGTTGACGGGTGATGTGCGCGTACAGCACCCACTGCTCCAGCGTACCCTCGCTACCCGGGCGGAGTTCACGAATGGTTTTTGCGTCGACGTCTACCGTCGCATCAGCCTCTACCGCTGCACTAGGGCGAATTCCGCGTAAACGGATGGCTCCTGCTGTTTTGGGCTCATTGCTGCTGGCGGCGCTCAGCAGCCTGGGGTTGGCTTTAGCGTCGGTGCTGGCATCTACCGGGGCGTTGCCTTCCAGTACCTGCAATCCGTCCTTGCTCACCTTGATCGTACTGGGCCCGGTGATGCGAACCATTTTTTTCGTTTGATACAGTGTCAGCGACACCTTCCCGTTGGCCGGGACTGACAGCACGCTGTTATCTGATACGTAATCGAGCACGCGAACCGGCTTTTTGCTGCCGTTCAGTGTGAGTGTATTGGCGCCTTGCGCATCGACAAACATACCCAGCGTCGCCGCTGCAACAGGCGTGCCCGCAGTGGCACCCACGCCAACACCTGCTAAAGCGCTTTGTGCTTGTGTGGCCATGGGCATCACCAGGCAGGCAACTCCCAGGGCAAGGGCCCATGATGTGGTGCGCTGATGAAAAATATGGCCATTGCAGCGGTATGTTTTAGTTGTCATCACAAGGTACTCCATAAATTGCCATGTCGGATCGTCCCTTCAGTGGCCATAGTCCTAAATCAATTAACGGTGGATGGGTTATTCCGCGGGCAACAGGGGCGGTGCATAAAATCGTCATGCCAGCCTGCTTACACAGCCCTTCGACGCGAGCTGCCACGTTGATGGTGTCGCCAATGGCCGTGTATTCATGACGTTCAACGCTGCCCACATGACCAATGACGGCAGGGCCGCTGTGTAAGCCGATGCCAATCTGTATGGTTTGCAGGCCTTTGGCGGCACGGTCCCGGTTAAAGGTTTTCAGGGCCTGAACCATTTGTAGCGCGGCATTGACGGCATTGTGCTCCGGACGTTCCAGCGCGTTGGGGGCACCAAAAAAAGCCATTAGCCCATCACCAATAAATTTATCCACGGTGCCTTGATGGGCGTGAACAATTCGGGTCATATGACTGAAGTAGTCGTTCAGTAACGCAACGACCTCTTGCGGGGGCAGGTGTTCGCTCAAGGTGGTAAATCCGCGAATGTCTGAAAACAGAACGCAGATGTGTTGAGTGATGCCTTGTTGGGTGGTGTTTAATTGTCCGTTGAGGATTTCTTTCATGACCTGTGGGCTGACATAGCCGCCGAAGGCCTGACGCAGGCGCTTTTTGTCGGCAAAGTCGATCACGTTATCGCTTGTGATACGTGCAGCGACGGCGATCATCCCTGCCAGCCAGGCAGCCGCCAGGGGCCACCAGAGGTGGTGTGCCATCAGATAGGTCTGTATTCCCAACGTCAGCAGCACCATGGTGGTTAACGCAGCGAGCTTGATACGCACAGATCGGCCTAGCCACAGCAGCGAAAACAGGGTGATCAGGGGCAGGGTGGTCCACGGTGCTAGCGGCTTGATCAAGCCCTCATTGAGCATGTTGCGTACCAGTTGTGCATGGATCAACACACCGGGTACTTTTTGGGTATTGCCCAACCACTGGGCCATCGGTACCGGGCTGTAGTGCGTGTCTTCGTCCTCCAGTACCGACCCTACCAACACCACCTTGCCTTTGAGTCGTGTGGAGAGCCAGTCACTGTCTCCGTGGTGAAAATGCTCCAGCACGGCCAAGATGGGGAGATAACTGAACGGTTGACCTTGCTGGTAGTTGATGAACCCGGCCCAAGGTTTACGAAGCCCTGTGGCAGCGGCCGTCAGTTCGCCGGACATGGTTTGCGAGCTGCCATCGGGCTGGCAATCCTGCCCGGGATAGCGACGCACCCGCCCATCCCGGTCGGGGCAGAAAATAGCGGATGCATGTCCGCTGAATGCATTGGACTGCTGCGCCAGCAAAGATTGGTAGTCGACGTGTATGTCACGGAACCGATTGTGCTCCTGATCCCAAACTTTGGCTGTGATCAAAGGCACAGTTTGGGTGGTCAGCAAAATACCTTGCAATAGGGTTTTGTGCAGATCCGCGTTGCCTGCGCCGATGATGGAGATGGTGTCGTAGCGTTTTTCTGGCAGGACAATATCAAAAGCGGCGGCTTGTGCCTGACCCATTGCAATGGCTCGCATGGTGTCCGCCAGATACAAGTGGCTCAGCGCCAGTGGCGTATCGATGGATTGGAGGAAATGTTCGTCCAGCCCAATGACGACAGGATCGCTAGTCACCGTGTCTTGATGAATGGTTCGACCCAGTTGTTGCACCAGGTCCAACGAGCGGTTATCCCAAGGCTGTAGGACACCCAAGACGTAAAGCACGCCACACAAAGCTGTAATCGCGCTACAGACTGCACATGCGACAAATGCGCTACGTCGTGGGGTCATCGTGTCCTGTGAACGGGTTTAATGCTTTTTAAGACCTACGTGTGCGCCAACACCTGCGCCGGCATTCAAACCACGGTTGGTCGGTCTGGATGCGTTGGCACGGGCCCCCAAGTCTGCGTTGGCGTTGGCATTGGCGATACCTGTTTCGCTGGCGTTGACCGTACCACGTACTTTTTCACGGGCATTGGCGGCGGCGTTGCTTGTGGCATTGGTCGTTGCATTCACCGCGCTGTTGGTGTTGACTTGCGCGTTGGTATTGCCGTTGGCCGTGGCTTGCGTGTTGGTATTGGCGTTGGCGTTTGCTTTGGCATTGGTGTCTACAGACAACACGGGTGTATCCAGCTTGACGCCAGCACCCAGGCCGATGCCTTGTGCAAACACAGAGGTGGATAAACCGGCGCCTGCCATCAGACTGATCAGGATAATTTTTTTCATGATGTACTTTCCTCAAGTTGAGAACGCAAATGAACAGCTTCGCAGCCTAACAACGTGTCAATAGAAAGGTCCGTTGACGACGTGCTGACGCTTGTTACGTTAAATTTCAACTTGAGTACCCAGTTCTATCACACGGTTGGTCGGCACACGGAAGTAATCCGCTGCATCTCGGGCGTTGCGTGCCATCAATGCATACAATGCCTCACGCCACAGTGCCATGCCACTGCCCACCGTAGGGATCACATTTTGTCGGGCAATAAAAAATGAAGTTTCCATCATCTCAAATTCCAGACCCTTGTTTTTGCACAGGGCCAGCGCACGGGGAATATCCCGTTCGTCTTTAAAGCCGTAGTAAATATTGACCTGGTAGCAACATTCACCCAGGTCTTCAACAGTGACTCGTTCTTTGCGGGGTACTCTGGGAATGTCCAGATTCATGACCGTTAAAAAGACAGTACGTTGATGCATCACCTTGTTGTGCAACAGGTTATGGAGCATCGCGTGGGGAACACCGTCACCTTCCATCCGGAAAAACACCGCAGTGCCCTCAACCCGGTGAGGGGGGCTGACAAAGAGTGATTTTAAAAACTCATTGAGCGGGATCAGGTGTTTTTTGATGTTTTGGAACACCAACTCACGCCCGTCGCGCCAGGTCAGCATCACCACGACAATCACGGCCCCCAGCGCCAGCGGAAACCAGCCACCCTGCGCGATTTTGAGTGTATTGGCAGCAAACAGGGTCATGTCAATGGCCATAAAAAATCCGGTGGCAGCCCAGCACAGCAACAGGTTGTATTTCCAGCCGTACCGAATGACAAAAAACGTCAATATGGTGGTCATGAACATGGTGGCTGTGACAGCAATACCGTAGGCAGAAGCCAGTTTGGACGATGACCCGAAACCGATGACAGCCAGAATGACGGCCGTAAATTGCAGCCAGTTGATCAGCGGTATATAAATTTGCCCGATTTCTTGCTCGGAGGTGTAGCGAACCCGCATGCGCGGCAAAAATCCCAGCGAAATGGCCTGCTGCGCAATCGAGAATGTCCCTGAGATGGTGGCTTGCGACGCAATGACCGTTGCCAGGGTGGACAGGGCCACCAGAGGGTATATGCTCCAGGCTCCCAACTGCTGGTAAAACGGATTGTCCACTGCCTCAGGGCGAGTCAGTAAAACAGCACCTTGCCCTAGATAGTTCAACGCCAACCCCGGGAATACCGCTAAAAACCAGGCCAGACGGATCGGACGTTTGCCAAAGTGACCCATATCGGCGTACAACGCCTCTGCCCCGGTAAAGGCCAGCACCACCGCACCAAGCGAGATGAATGCCACCCAGCCGTTCTGAATCAAAAAATTGGCGGCATAGTACGGGTTCAAGGCCATCAGAATGGCCGGGGCCTCCATGATGTTGACCAGGCCCATCGCGCCCAGCGCAATAAACCACACCACCATGACCGGCCCAAACAGCTTGCCAATTCCCGCGGTACCTTTGCGTTGCATCATGTACAGCAAGGCCAGTACAAACACCGTGATGGGCACCACATAGGGTTTGAACGCTGGCGTGGCCACTTCCAGACCTTCAACGGCAGACAGCACCGAGATGGCCGGTGTTATGACGCCGTCTCCAAAAAACAGGGCAGCTCCAATCAGACCGACCAGCGTCAACGGATAGAAAAACCGCGATTTGGCCGTGACAGACGACAACGCCAAGGCCACCAGCGCCATGATGCCGCCTTCGCCCCGGTTGTCCGCTCTTAAAATCAGGGTGACATATTTGAGCGAAACGATGATGGTCAGGCCCCAGAAGATCAGTGACACGACACCAAACAAATTGTCATGGGTCAGTGCCAGGCCGTGACCTTCAGCAAACACTTCCTTCATGGTGTAGAGGGGGCTGGTGCCGATATCGCCATATACAACACCAATGGCAGCCAGCGTAAGGGTCGCGATGCTGCCTTTTGTAGCGTCAGATTGCAAGGGGCGGCCTTTCGATAAGCGTCGAATTATAGTTGTCCACATTTATTGTGGGAAAGTCGGTGGATAACTTTCCTAAGTGAGTGAAAAACCGGGAAGTGCATCGGACTGCCTAAAAAAAAGGCGCCGCGACTGTGGATCCGGTGTTACTTGCTCACAGATACTTACTTTACCTTTATTTATTGAATCTTTGCGTATCGGCTCGTGTGTCCGGTGGAATAAGGTGCGTACGGGTGGATCTATTTGATTTATTCTTGACAGCTCCCCGACCGACCCAACAGGCACGTATGCGTTCAGAGCTCGATCAGACGTCTGATCCCTCCCGCGGACTCACACAACAGCAGGCCGCGCAGTTATTGCTGCAACACGGCCCCAATCAATTGGAACCTGCGGTCAAGCGCACTCTCTGGCATATCGTGGGCGAGGTGGTGCGTGAGCCCATGTTTTTATTGCTGGTCCTGGCCGGGCTGATTTATCTGATGCTCGGGGAACGTAACGAGGCCTTGACCCTCCTGGGTTTTGTATGCGTGACGCTTTCAATCACCGTCATTCAAGAGCATCGGACCGAAAAAGCGCTGGACGCCTTGCGTCAACTGAGCTCGCCTCATGCGCAGGTTGTGCGGGATGGCGCGCTTGTTCGAATCCCCGGCCACGAGGTGGTTCAGGGGGACGTGTTGGTGTTGAGCGAAGGTGATCGGGTGGCGGCCGATGCGCGCTTGTTGACAGCCAGCGATTTGCAGGCCGACGAGTCCCTGCTCACGGGGGAGTCTGCTCCCGTTGACAAGGTGATTGGGTCGGGAGGTCAGGCCGCCGAGGTAGCCGTGTTTGCGGGTACCGTCTTGGTTCGAGGTCAGGGTACCGCCGTGGTGGTGGCCACGGGCGGCACCACCGAGCTGGGCCAGATCGGTCGGGCACTGGGTCAGATACCGACGCCACCCACGCCTTTGAATCTGCAAACCCGGCGATTGGTCAAGGTGTTCTCATGGGTTGGCTTATGTATCTGCGTGGTGGTGGTCGGGCTCTACGCCGTGCAACATCATGACTGGCTCGGCGGCTTGCTGGCCGGGATTACGCTGGCGATGTCGATTTTACCCGAGGAGTTTTTGCTGATCCTGACGGTGTTTATGGCCATGGGGGCCTGGCGATTGTCCCGTATCAATGTATTGGCCCGACGCTCGGCCACCATTGAAACCTTGGGGGCTGCAACGGTTTTGTGTACCGATAAAACCGGGACGCTGACCCAGAACAACATGGCGGTTGCCCAACTGCTTGCGTTTAATCAAGCCGACGACCGCTTGTACACCGTGAGCGAGGATCAATCCTTGTCAGATGAGGTTCAGACCTTGCTCGAATATGCCATCCTGGCCTGCGAACGTGAACCGTTTGACCCGATGGACAAAGCCTTGCATCAGCTGGGCCAACTGCGTTTGCCGGCCGGGCGTGTTCACCCGACCTGGGAGCTGGTCCATGAGTACGGTCTGAGTCCGGCCTTGATGGCCATGACCCATGTCTGGAAACCACAGGAGGGTGCGGAGGCTGTCATTGCGGTCAAAGGGGCATCAGAGGCTGTGATGGGGTTGTGCCACTTGCCTTTAGAACAGGCTGAGCGGGTATCGGCCCGGGCCCGGGAGATGGCCTCGCGCGGTTTGCGGGTGCTAGGAGTAGCAC
>DAITMV010000026.1:0-24266 GCA_036834985.1 Burkholderiaceae bacterium
TTGATGCAGACATTAACACAGGACACGGTGTTCCAAAGCGGGCAACTGTGACCTTACCTGCGCGAGAATGGTCGAATCCAGCTCGCCGGCGACAACGCCCTCCCCTTCGGGCAGGCAGGCAACGACCTGACCCCACGGATCGATCAGCATGGTGTGGCCAAAGGTACGGCGCCCGTTCTCATGAATGCCCCCTTGTCCGCAGGCGAGCACATAACACTGGTTTTCAATCGCACGGGCACGCAAAAGGATGTCCCAATGCGCTTTGCCGGTGGTGTAGGTAAAGGCCGCTGGTACGACGATCAAGTCCACGGGGTTCAAGGCGCGGTAGAGCTCCGGGAAACGCAGATCGTAACAAACGGACAAACCGATCTGAATATCGCCGGCGTTAAATTTCACTGGTACGGTGCCAGCTTCGATGGTATGGGATTCGTCGTAACGTTCTTTATCGGTGGCAAAGCGGAACAGATGAATCTTGTCATAACGCGCCACACGCTGACCGTCAGGACCGTACACCAACACGCTGTTTCTGACTTTATCGGCCTGATCGGCCACGGTGGGAATGGTCCCTGCGATCAACCAGATGGCGTGTTGCCGGGCCAGTGCCGCCAGTGCGGTTTGCAACGGGCCTGTGCCATCAGGCTCACGGATGGACAGCTTATCGCGATCGCTGGTACCCATCAGGCAAAAATACTCGGGCAACAACACCAATTGAGCCCCTTGCGCTGCGGCATTGCCAACAAGCGCTGCAGCAGTGGCCAGATTATCGGCCACGGACAACCCGGAGACCATTTGTACGGCGGCTACTTTAAAAGGAGGCCTGTTGTGGGGCGTGTGATCCGGTGTGGATTGACTCATGGGTACTACCCTCCATCTGCCTTGTTATCGGCAGCAAGTTTGCGCTCTACGCGCTTGACGTTTGGATCACTCCACAGACCGGTGATGTCATATTCAAAGGACAAGGCTTTTGCGAGAGGATCCTTGAGCAGGAGCTGGGCCACAAACGTGGCCAGACCAATCGCGGGGTTGGCCGCCAATACGGAATAGACGAGCGATCCGCCCGCTGCATTCACGTCAGGCAGCACCAGCACTCGCAGATTTTGTGTTTCGCGGTCCAGGTCGGCCTGCCCTTCAATCAGAACGGTGGCGGCGACCCCTTTCATTTTGAAATCTTTCGTATTGGCGATGCCCTTGTTGATCTCCACATTTGCCTGAACGGTATCAAATGCAAAACCTTCTGAAAACACATCGCGAAAATCCAGGGTGATCCGGCGTGGGAGGGATTGCAAGGACAGTACGCCAAGCAATTTGGCCACACCTGGTTCGGCCTTGAGAAACTGTCCGTCCTGTGTATCAAGTTTAAGCTTGCCCGACAAGCTGGGGAAGTCCATCGACAGTGGCGACCCAGCCCAGGATACAGTGCCTGACAGCGAGCCCTTGCCACGGCGAAACACCTTGTTTTGCCCTAAACGCTCGAGCAACTTGCCTGCATCGGTCACCGTCATGTCGAAGGTCAGGTCCGTTTTGCGAACAGCATTGGCGCTAAGCCGGGTCCACAAGCCTTTGGCACTGAGGCGAGCTTCGTCGTTCTGGATCTGCAGGGTGTCCAAATTCCACGAGCGCATGGCACCACTGCCCTCGTTCAAGGCCTTGAGGGTCAGACGCCCCAAGGGATGGCCTTTGAGCGTGAAATTATCGACAACGATATCCAAGGCAGGAATATCCGAGGCGGTGTTATCCATCACTTCCGACAGCTCGGAGGTGGCTGAGGGGGGGATTACCAACCGGGTGAGCCGTGCCGACAGACTGCCCGCACTGCCCGCTGCCCCCTGGTTCCATACAAAGTTGCCTTGCGCTTCGTCCGCCGTCAAGTCGCCAGCCCATACGGCCTGGTTGCGGTTGGCACTCAACGCCACCTTGGAAAACCGTTTGCCCGAGACCAGTACCTCATTGGCTGAGGCGTCGATGCGATCGGGCATGGGGAACGCGGCCTCACGGTTGGCGCTGGCGCTGTCCCTGTTAAAGGGAATGTCTTTACCGCCGGGCGTCACGCTGCTGTTTAAGATATCGCGCCAGGCATCCACGTTGAGCAGGGGCACTTTGGCAATCAGGTTAAAACCTTTATCCGGCATTTTGGCGGTATCACCCACAGCAACAACACCCCGTTCAACCTTGACGGATTTGTCTGCCTGAAATTGACGCTCCAGGCGAGCCTGCATCAGGGGCCCGGCGGGGCTGGCCCACTGCACACGCAATTCGTCACGACTCAAACCGTTTTTTGAGGCCGGTAGTGGCTGGTTACGAATTTCCAGCGGCCAGGGATCAGCGGGCAATTTACGAAACGGGGGAGGCAAGGTCACTTCCATACCCACCAAGGACGACTCGATCAGGATGTCGGGTACTTTTTTCTTGACAGATACGGTGACCGCATACCGCGACTTTCCGTTTAAGCTGTTGCCAACAGGGTGGTCCAAAAATCGCCGCAGTCCAATCCCGGTCAAATCACCGTCAGCCTTGATGAGCAATGAACCATCCTGGCGACTGTTGCCGGCAACCTTGACATCGCCACCCAGCGCCTGCCCAACAATGTTCTTGATTTGCAGGTCTTTTTCAGAAAACTCGATCGTGCCTTTGGCCTTTTGTACCCATGGCATGGCGGGGACGATTCGCAAATCACCGTCCTGCAAGGTCACCTGACCCTTGATGGTCGTATTGCCCAACTCCACCAGAGGAATGCCCAAGCGCAGGCCCAGTTTGGCGTTGCCGGCAGCTTTGGCATCGACCAGCACATCATCGATATAACCAGACACCGGGCTGGTGTTGATAAAACGGATCAGATCGTTCAGCGGGCCTGCGCCGGCGCCGGTGACCTCAAGCATGGGCTTGGCGGCAGAGAGCCTGGGGATTTTGGCCACGACGTTCTCCAGAGCCACGTCATACACTTTGGCCTGCTGGGCCTTGATGGTCAGGGTGTCGCGATCAAAGAAGGCTTCGCCTTTGATTTTGTCCAGCGCTGGCCATCCCGTGGCGTAATTCAGTGCCCCGTCATGAAACTTCACGTTGACGTTAAAATCGGCTTTTTTATTTTGATCAAACGGAAAATCGTACAGCGGGCCCCGCAGTACAAAACGCCCCTCATCGGCCTGCCCGCCTTTTAATGCCTGTTTGAGCCACGCCCGCGCATCGGGGCCGACGACCAAAGGCAGGTAACGGGGTACGCCTGCGATGCGGCCATGTTTGATTTTGCCGACAATATCAGCATCTCCCACTTGCCCGGGGATCCGCTTGTAAAAGCCTTTGAGAGACAAGGCGATGTCTTCATTGGCCACTTGGGCATCATTGATATTGATTTTATAAACACCCGGGGTTTTGTCATCCTGCTGCCATCCACCTTTGATGTCTACCTGGTCGAAGGTCAGCAACGGTTCCTCAAACAGGTCGGGCAAATGGGCTCTGACCTGCTTGCCGTTAAAGAGGTATTTGCCGGATTTTTCATCGCCCGTCAGCTTGCCGGACACGCCCTCAATCCCACTGGGTGAAGGTCCAATGGAGAGCTTGTCAAACTCGGTGTCAACAGACCAGGCGCTCAGGTTGGGATAAGTGCCCTTCCAGACGACGGTCAACTGCTTGATGAGCCCTTTGGGTGACTCTTTGGCCAACCGCTCAGAGAGGTCTGCCTCCAGGGGCAAGAAAGACGCCAGGTGCACCCAAGGCTCTAGCTCCACCTGTTCGGTTTTAAGCTGCCCCCGCTGCAGGCGACCTTCCGGCGTCTGATTCAATTGCAGGCTGGCTGTCAGCGGACCAGCCACGCGGTGGGGCTCTTGCAGAACGGTCAAGGCCTGGGTAGAGAAGACCGTCATGCCAGTGTCGGTTTGTTCCCACTGTACCCGCCCCTTGACCTCCTGGAGCACAAGCTCCGGCTTGTCTTGAACCAGCTTGAGCGCGACATGGTTCATGTCGATATCTGCGGTCAAGGCGGTGGGTTTGAGTGCTTCGAAATTGAGCCAAGCACGTACGCTACCCGCGGCCGTCGATACCATGGTTGGCACGTCAAACCACGGCGCCAGGCGCTGAATATCGAACCCGTGCAAGGTGGCATATGCCTCGCCTCGCCAGTTCACCGGATCGCTGGGGTGCTGGGAAAAAAACGGGGTGCGAAACCGGGCCTGCAGCTCGATGGGTTCGCTGACCCACTGGTCCATTTGACCGCGCAACGCCACTTTGTGGATGCCCACCAGGTTGCTCATGTGCAAGGACGCATCGCGCAGCGTGAGCGGGGGGGCGCCACGCTGCAGATCAGTCCAGGTCAGACTGACGTTGTTCAACGCAATATCATGCTGGCTGAGCAGCCAATCACTGCCTCGATGATCATCCGGTTTATTGGGGTCAAGCTTTAAGCCCGCGACCCAGATGACGCCCTGGGGATCACGCGCAATTTCAAGATGTGGGGCGGTAATGGTCAAGCTGGCCAGACGCAAATCGAAAGCGGTCAAACTGGACCAGGACAGGCTGGCCGTTACCTGCGGCAAACGCAGCGCGGCACGGCCTTGCTCATCAAACAAGGTCAACTGCTTGAAGGTGAGCTGCGGCGCCAGGCCCCACCATCCGGCGTCCACGTCTTCAATGGTGACTCGACGGCCCAGTATCTGGCTTGCGGTCTGCTCGATGTCTGGACGAAACTGGTCAATTTTGGGTAATACACCGTATTTAAGAACCAATACGGTGGCGCAAAAAACAAAATACAGCCCCATGACGCTGCGCAACAACCATAGCCCGATACGAGACCGTGCGCGCATGGATGCGGCAGGGACTGCGGGCTCAAGCGTTGCTGGCGGAATCTGGGGGGACTGCTCTGTCATTTATTCGGTCAGATGAGGCGTGGGGCTAAAAAGCCTTTTACTTCTGTATCTGACACGTTAGTGTTAGGAATGTTTTGTATTTTACCGATGGTTTTCGTACTACATGTCAATACAAGAGAAAAAGATAGACAACAATTGGTCTGACCATTCCACCTACGCAACACGTTGGCTTCATCGACACCCGGACTGGGAGCATCCGCTGCATCCGGAGTTGACCCTGATCGAGGCCGCGCAGCACGTTAGTACCACTTTGGTGTCGCTGGACGATACCGACCTGGACGAAGCCACGCTGAAAAAGCAACTACGACTGCTGCGTCAACGCGTCATGATCGAGACCATGCGCCGCGATTTGCTGGGTATTGCCTCACTGGATGAGGTGACACAGGCACTCTCGTGGCTGGCAGACCTGACCGTCACGCAGGCCTGTCGCTGGGCACACGCCCAGTTGGCCGCCCGGTATGGACAGCCGGAGAACCACGACAGCTTGATCGTCATCGGCATGGGCAAGCTGGGGGGACGCGAGTTAAATGTGTCATCAGATATTGATCTGGTCTTTACCCACGGCATTGACGGCGAAACAACTGGCGGTCCGACGGGCAAAACATTGTCTCACGCGGAGTTTTTCACCCAGGTGGGTCGAAAAATCATGGGCATCCTCTCGGACACGACCGAAGACGGTTTTGTATTTCGGGTTGACATGCGGCTGCGCCCCAACGGCGATGCGGGCCCCCTGGTGGTCAGTCTGGACATGCTGGAAGAATACTTTTTTGTACAAGGCCGCGAATGGGAACGTTACGCGTGGATCAAGGGGCGGGTCATCAACACGCCCCATGCGCAGGCCATCCCCCAGTTTGAACAACATCTGGTGGCGCTCAAGGCTATTGTAAGGCCCTTTGTATACCGTAAATACCTCGATTTTGGTGTCATCAGGGCCTTAAGATCACTACATCAGCAGATAAAACAAGAAGTTTTCAAACGCGAGGCACAACAGGAAAGCGGCTCGGTGCACGTCAAGCTGGGCCGCGGTGGAATTCGCGAAATTGAGTTTATTGCGCAGGTATTCCAGTTGATCCGTGGCGGACGGGATGCCGAACTACGCACACGCCCCACGCTCAAAGTGCTGGCCCGCGCCGCTGACAAAGGGCTTATCCCCAAAGACGTGTGTGAACAACTGACTTGCGCTTATGAGTTCTGGCGAAAACTCGAACACCGACTGCAGTACGTTGATGATGCGCAAACCCATTGGCTGGGTGCAGATACGCAGGTGCGTACCACCATGGCGCGCAGCATGGGGTATGGAGACGTGCAGGCGTTTAACGCCCAGATTGAACACTGGCAAACCGTGGTCAGCCAGCAATTTGACAATGTATTTGGCGACAAACAGGACGAAGATCATTGCCAAATCACGGCCACAGACTTCACCGCGCAGTTTTCAAAACAGTTCAAAGCCCCAGAACAGGCCCTGCATCTGTGGGAGACCCTGACCCAATCGTCTCGCTACAGAAGCTTGCCTTCCGCGCATCAGGAACGGTTATCGCGCCTCCTGTCAGCGCTGGTGCGCGAGTGTGGTGCCGTAACCGACCCGGATAACACCTGGGCGCGCTGTTGCGCCTTGCTAGAGGCCATTGCCCGCCGGGGCGCCTACCTGTCGCTGCTGGATGAATTTCCATCGGCCCGCAAACGGGTGATCCGCATGCTGTCGGCCAGCCAGTGGGCGGCGGATTTTTTGCGCAAGCACCCCTTGTTGCTCGATGAGTTGCTGGATGAGCGTACCCTGTTTGCCCCACCGGACTGGGATGCCTACGAAAAAGAATGCCGGCAGATCCTCGATAAAGCCACACTCCCCGACAAAACCAGCCCGGACATTGAACGGCGCATGGACTTATCCCGGGAACTGCACCACTCGCAGTTGTTCCGCCTGCTGGCGCAAGACCTCGAAGGTATGTGGACCGTGGAGCGCATCTCCGATCACCTCTCGGCACTGGCCGACCGAACACTCGCGGTGGTGCTTGATCAGGCCTGGCTGCAAGTCAATAACCGACATCGGCCCGACCCGCAGTTTGCCATCATTGCCTACGGCAAACTGGGCGGCAAGGAGTTGGGCTATTACTCGGATCTGGACCTGATCTTTTTGTATGACGACCCGGATGAGCGTGCGCCCGAACTCTATGCCCGACTGGCTACCCGATTAAACCGCTGGCTCACCACACAAACAGCCGCCGGGGTTTTGTTCGAGACCGATTACCGTTTGCGGCCCAACGGCGAAGCTGGTTTGATTGTCTCAAGTTTGAGCCAGTACCAAGCCTATCAGCGACGGGAAGGCGGTACCGGTGCGTGGGTATGGGAACACCAAGCCCTCACACGCGCCCGTTTTTGTGTAGGCAACCCTGAACTGGGTCAGCGTTTTGAACAGGAACGGCAAGCGATTTTACAACTGCCCCGCCAGTGGAACCTGTTGCGTGACGAAGTGTGGGCGATGCGCCGAAAAATGCTCGAAGGACATCCGAACCTGTCGACTGATTTTGATTTAAAACACGACCCAGGGGGCATGGTCGACATTGAATTCATCGTACAGGCACTGGTCTTGGGACACAGTCACAACAGACCGGAGTTGACTCGCAACAGCGGCAATATCGCGTTGCTCAAGGTCTGCGCGCAATTGGAGCTGATCCCGATCGGGTTGGCCGATCACGTGGCCAATGCCTACCGTGCATTCCGGGCGGCTCAGCATGCACTCAGGTTGGCCGGTGTGACCAACTCACACACGCCGACGGACCACTTTCTGAAAGAACGCGAGTCCGTACGACAATTGTGGCTACATGTGTTTGGGCAGCCCTGCGAGCGCTGAACACGCAGACCGCACACCGGCGCGTATCAGCGCGGAATGGCCACCTGATACATGCGCGCTTCGATGGTGGCGGCGCGTCTGGCCAGGGTTCCAGAACCGCGATTGCGGTCGTAAAAACGGGGGGCGGGCAACATCGCGGCCAGCTGCGATGCCTGCGACGGGCTGAGGTTAGCAGCCGAGGTACCAAAATAGTGTCGCGCTGCAGCCTCTATCCCGAAAACACCATTGCCCCATTCGACCGAGTTCAGGTACACCTCCAAAATTCGATGCTTGCTCCATACCCCCTCGAGCATCAGGGTGATGACAAATTCCTGCCCTTTGCGCACGTAGCTGCGCTGACTGCTCAAAAACAGATTTTTGGCTAACTGCTGACTGATCGTAGAGCCGCCATGGGTCACATGTCCGCGTCGCTGATTCCGTTGGTAGGCTTGCTCGATGGCGTCCCAATCCACACCGTTGTGCTCCAAAAACTTGCCGTCTTCTGCCGCGATCACGGCGCGCTTGATGTTGGGAGATATTCGGTTGTAGTCGACCCACTGGCGTTGCAAGGTGGCGTCCGGCTTTTTTTCTCGCAACTCGCTCAGGCGAATCTGCATGAATCGTGTGCTGGACGGATTAACGTAGCTCCACCAGACAATGCACCCCAAATACCAAGCCTGCAATGCCAGCAAAGCAATCAGCGCCCACAGCAACACTCGGCGCAGTACCCGTCCTACAGTCCGCTTGTGTCGGGGTTGACCCATCACAACGGCGGTCATGCAGCCGCAACCTTAGCCAGCAAGGCGGCACGCAACTGTTCCAGTACCGGGGCGGTATCAGGCGCTACACCGCGCCAACGGTAAAACGCCTCTGCCGCCTGCCCCACCAGCATGCCCAACCCGTCACGCACCGGGGCCCCTTGGGTGGTCGCCCACGCCATGAATGGCGTAGGTCGCGCGCCGTACATCATGTCATAGGCCAACCGGATACCGCGACACCACTCAGGAGGCAGGGGTATGGCCTGTCCAGACAACCCGGACGACGTGCCATTGATGATCAGATCCACGGCGCAGACTGGCTCATCGAGGCCACCGGCCCGCAAGGTCGTCTTGTGCAGGCCCCAACTGGACAGATCATTGATCATCTGGATGGCTTTGGCAGGCGTTCGATTGAGCAGAATCAGTTCGGATACCCCGGCGCTCAGCAGGCTGGGCAAGACCCCGGCCACCGCGCCGCCGGCGCCAATCACCAGCACCCGCAGACCTGACAATGAGCCGATCGCAGATACGACATCGGCCACCAAGCCGGCACCGTCCGTGTTGTCTGCCTCAATGCGACCATCCCCATGAAAAATCAGGGTATTGGCCGCGCGGGCCAACTGAGCCCGGTCTGACACCTCAGCGGCCAGCGCATACGCCTCAAACTTGAAAGGTACGGTGACGTTGGCCCCCTTGACGCCGCCCGCCTGCAAGGCACGAACGGTCTGGGCGAACCCGTCCAGAGGCGCCAACACGCGGGCATAGTCCATGGCCTGGCCGGTTTGCTCAGCAAATGCGGCATGGATGGCCGGCGATTGGCTGTGTGCGATGGGATTGCCTATGACTGCGTATCGGTCCAGCATGGAGCACCTGTGTATTTTTATTTTCCCCGGGTTTCCAATTGATCGTTGGTAAACACCCAGGTTCTTGAAATGGCCAACACATCGACTTCCTTGGCCATCTCCGGCGGAAACTTTGCAAACGGCGCGGCCAGCCGTACGATCCGCATGGCCGCACGGTCCAGCACAGGGTAGCCTGACGGTTTGTCGATTTCGATGTCATCCACCGATCCGTCGGCTTTGATATACACCGTCAGACGCAGCTGGCCATATGTTTTACCACGAGCCTCTTCGGGATAGTTCAAATTTCCCAATCGCTCCACTTTTTGACGCCACGACTCCTCATACATCGCAAACACATAGGGTGAGGTGCTCGGCGAAAAAAAATGCTTGCGGGGCCGCTTGTTGTAGTCCGAGATCTGTCGAGACACCTGGGCCTCCAGCCGGGCAATTTCGCGGGCAGAGGCCATGAGATCAGCGGGGTCAATTGTCCGGTCATTGGCCGTCTGCGGCGTCTCTTTGGAGGATGGCTTGGCCTGATCCGTTGAGTCCGCTGCGCTGGGTGCGCCACCCGAGGTCCGCGACGTGCGGGTCGCCGTCGACGCTGCATTCAAGCGACTGGCTTGCGCTGCCGCCGCTTTTTGTTTGGCCTCCAGCGCCTGTAACTTCGCCTGGGCTTTGCTCAGTTGATCGCCGTCACGGCGGGCCGCTGATTTGGGCAAGGGCGACTGGGCACGCCCCTGCGCCTGATCGCCCCCGCCATCGAGCGCAACTTGCGCCAAAGCATCTGGCCTGAGAGGCACCGTATCCGATTTGCTGTTGACAATGATGACGTCCAGCGTGGTGGTATCCGGAGCATGAAACACGACTGGCGTAAAGCGAATGGCCAGAATGACTGCGTGCACCCCGAGCGAGATCAGAATCGCCAGACGCAAATGGCGATCAGCGTGTCGCCACCATGACGGGATAAAACCGCCCATCGCGCTCATACCGCTCAGGCCTCTGCCTGCAGTCCGGGCCCGACCTCAGGCGTCTCGATGCTCGTGTCGGCCACGTCCTCTGCGGCAGCGTCGTCTTCAGACAGATCCTCGTCCAAAATGTCCTGGCCCTGCGCGGTCAACACCTCAATCACCCGACAGTCCAGATCAATCGACACCTCGTCGATTGACATGATTTCAAGCGTGAGCAAAGTTCCCCGGGCATGGCCACCAAAGCCGGGCAAACGAATCACCAGCGGTATGTCCTGCAGGCGCACCAGATCATCACGCAGCACAGCGGCCATCGCTTGTTTGACATCATGTTGTTCCAACCACTTCAAACACCAGTAGCGCTCCATCGAGGACTGGAAATCCGCGTACGCCTTATAGGTGGTGTCAAACGCCGATACCGTGGCGTACAAGTCCGCGTCTTTGGGTGGGAATGGTACGGGTGTACCTTGGGTGATTGCCAATACCTGCCATTGGTTGACCAAGTCAACATAACGGCGCAACGGTGACGTCGACCAGGCGTATTGAGGCACACCCAAACCTGCGTGGGGCGCGGCATGGGTGGCCATGCGAACGCGGCCCATCGGCGGTTGAATGCGGTAAATGCCTGGAATCTCGTGATCACGCATCAAACCGCCCCAGGTCTGATTGGCCAGAATCATGAACTCGGCCACCAGCAAATCGAGCGGTGCGTCGCGCCGGCGAGGAACAATACTCACAACGCCATCATTGACATAAAAGTTGTAGTCAATTCGGTGATTTTGTTCTGGTTTTCCGCGAACTTGCGTGCGGATATCCGATAATATGCGGGAAACCCGCCATAACAAAGCCAGCTCTAGCGCGTGCGGCACCTCATTCACGCCCACCACCGATGCGTCCACAGCCCCATCAGCAGCTGTTTGTACCGGGTCAACACCCGGCAGTTGCGTGGCCCAAAGCGCCAGAGCGGCTTCTGTAACCTTCTCATCGAGCAGGTTGTGACGCAAATTGCTGGCGACCTCGATCGACTCCAACCGGGTATACGGCGTCCCGTCTATCGCGCCGGTATTGACGTTCACCGTGAAATACAAAGACAGGGTTGGCACCGTACGGCCAGCCTCTAGCGTTGCCGCCTGCACAAGTGCATCGGGCAGCATGGTGATTTTATCGCCCGGCATGTAGACCGTAGACAATCGGTCGCGTGCGATGTGGTCAATGGCGTCGCCTTTTTGAATCAGCAGACCGGGCGCAGCGATGTGAATGCCGATGGTGGCCTGGTCACCCGGCCCCCATTGGACAGAAAATGCATCATCAATTTCAGTGGTCGTGATGTCGTCAATCGAGAAGGCTGGCGCCGGCGCCTTGGGCAAATCAGGGATGGCAGGTACCGATACGGGCGGGAAACCCACACCCCGCGGAAACTGCACCACCTCGAAGGAACGGCGATGCAAATCATACGGGCCGTTGAATGCACCACTGCGCAACAGGACCTCCCGGGCTGACAAGCCGGCCTTTTCGCACGCTAACGCCAGTGCCTTGTATTCCTGGGTATTTTTGTCGGGCTTAACCAACAGGCTTGGCGCCATGCGAGCCACCGAGGCGGGCGCCTGACCGGCCAGCAAGGCGTCAGCCCATTGCGCTTGCTCCATGGCCTGGAGACGTTTTTTCTCGACCGCCGCCAACGCCGCTTTTAAAATCTCTGGGGGAGCGGGCTTGTAATGGCCACGCCCTTTGCGATGAAAATACACGGGCGAAGAATGCAGGGCCAGCAGCAGGGCCGCCGACTCCACGGGGGTAGGCGCATGGCCAAAATAATCAGCACCCAGGGCGGCAAATGCGAACTCTTCCTGAGGCGCGCATTCCCAGAGGAACTCCAGTTCAAACGTATCGGCCATGGCTTGAGCCTGGGCCATCAACTCCCCTGCGGAGGGGCTCTGAAATTGCAGCAGGACGTGACTGCTCTTGATTTTGCTGCGTTTGCCGTGCGGCGCTTCAACCTGCAAGCTGCCGCCCTGCTCGGACATAATCGTTGCGACTTTAAAGCCGCCGTCTTCTTCGTAAAGTACATTCATGATGGCGGCATTATAGGTAGGTCTTGTAAAACCGGCAGAAAAACTTCGGTGACGATCAGGGGTGTCGCGCCGCAGCGTCGATCATACCGTGTGCGGCGGGCATATAAGGCAGGCCAGGGTTGGCCAGGATGAAGCGGGGGGCCGGTCTGGATACGTGCAAATTCTAAAGGCAAACGCCTGACCGTCTTGTCGCGGAACAACACCGTGCCCAATGAACGCTGGCCCAGGTTTTTCCAGAAGGGCCAGTCACAGCGGGCCCCCGCGACCTTGACCACCGTGTGCGCCACCACCACCACCTGCCCGCCATTCCACAAGCGGACGTTGCGCGTGCGCACATGCTGCCGGCGCTGCAAACCCAGATAGCGGGCCTCATCGGCAAGCACCGACTGGACATGCTGCACCACCGGTTCCACCTTGAACGCCGCACGTTGTTGCAAACGAACGGTTAAAGACCCCGGCGTGGTGAGCCAATCTTTGACCCATCCTGGCCAATGGGCTGCCACCCGGGCGCGGTAGCGTGCCACCCTCATGCAGCAGCCCCCCAGCCGACAAATGACATCACGGCCGACACATGGTCCTCGAAATCACTCAAGGCATGATCACCGCCAGTGACAACGCGCTGATGAGCCCCCTGGTAGGTCGCAATCATCAAACGGGCGTCGAGCACTTCGTCGCCCAATTCGGCCACCAGACAATACCGGGACAGGTTCGTCAGTTTGTGGCATTGCATGGCTCTCAAATCATCCAGATAGGCCGGAATAAAATTGATTTCTTCATCACTGAAGTAAAGCGTTTGGCGGCCCACATGTCGCACCAGATCATCATAGGGGCGAATCGCCGGGTTTAGCAGCACGGCTCGCCCACCAAACCGTTCAGCCATGACCGTGGCGTAATAGCCACCCAGCGAGCTGCCGATCCATGCGATATCCAGATCTGGCTGCTGCGCACGCCATGCGCTCACCGTCGACTCGATCAATGCCAGCGCCTCTGCAGGCGAGGCGGGGAGCGCGGGCACCCACAATTGATCCGTCCGCCCGATGTCCTGCGCCCAACGCATCACACGCTGGGCTTTAACCGAGCGTGGTGACGATCTAAATCCATGTAAATACACCACCCGCTGGGCAGGTACGTCCGATGAGATGTCAGCCTGCATGCAAGGCATCCAGCAATTGGCGGTGAACACCACCAAAACCACCGTTGCTCATCACCAGAATCTGATCAGCGTCCTTGGCATCAGCCACCACCGCACTCACCAAGGCCTTTAAATCGGCAAAACATCGGGCCTTGGCCCCCAAGGGGGCCAGCGTTTGAGCCGCATCCCAGGTCAAGCCCTGGGTGTAGCAATACACCAGATCGGCCTCTTGCAATGAGCCTGGCAATGCATCACGCATGGTGCCCAGCTTCATGGTGTTAGAACGAGGCTCGAACACCGCCAGTACACGGCCTTGAGTCATGGTTTTCTTCAAACCAGCGATGGTGGTTTGAATGGCGGTGGGGTGATGCGCAAAATCATCCAACACCCGCACACCGCGCACTTGGCCTTTAAGCTCCATACGACGCTTGACCCCGGCAAAGCGCCCCAGGGCCTCACAGGCCACGGCGGGCGACACGCCCACATGCCGGGCTGCAGCAATCACCGCCAGGGCGTTTTGTACATTGTGCTCACCGCTGACTGACCACTCGACCCTGCCGATACATTGGCCAGACTCGTGCACATCAAACACGCCAACACCACGATCTACCGCAAAAATACCCTCTTTTACACCGAAAAATAGCTTTTCTGACCACAAGCCACGGGCAAGCACACGACGCAGACTATCCTCACGACCATTGGCAACCACCAGCCCTTGACCTGGCACAGTTCGCACTAAGTGATGAAATTGAGTCTCAATCGCTGCAAGATCAGGGAAAATGTCTGCATGATCGTACTCAAGATTATTCAGAATCGCAGTCCGCGGGCGATAGTGAACAAACTTGGATCGTTTATCGAAAAAAGCGGTGTCGTATTCATCCGCTTCAATCACAAAAACCTTGCCCTCACCCAGCCGGGCTGAGCATCCGAAGCCCTCGGGCACGCCGCCAATCAAAAACCCGGGCTTTAAACCCGCATACTCCAGTACCGAAGCCAGCATCGAGCTGGTGGTGGTTTTTCCATGGGTTCCGGCAACCGCCAGCGTATGCCGCCCAGCCAATACGTATTCACCGACCCACTGCGGTCCTGAAACGTAGGGCAGCCCTTCGTTGAGAATGGCCTCCATCAGGGGGTTACCCCGGCTGACTACATTGCCGACCACCCATATATCTGGCTGGATCGCCAACTGCTCAATCCCAAAGCCTTCGACCAGCGCTATACCCGCCTGCTCAAGCTGGGTGCTCATGGGTGGATACACATTGGCATCACACCCGGTGACGGTGTGTCCCAACGCCCTGGCCAATTGAGCCACACCGCCCATAAAGGTGCCGCAAATACCGAGAATATGAATATGCATGCGCGATGATCCGCAAAAATTCTGTCAATATCCGCATTGTACCGGTGCACGGCCTATTGGCTGGCACGCCCCGTGGATTTTCGATAATGACCCCCTTCGGGACGCCCCCATGATCAGTGACGCCTTTGACGACACCCGACAAAACATCGCCTGCGCAGCCGCCCGATTAATCGCCGAATCTGGTTACGACTACGCCACGGCCAAGAAAAAAGCCGCCCGGGAGGTCACCGGACGCGACAAACTACCAAGTGACTGGCTGCCCGCCAATGAAGAAATCGAAGAAGAACTTCGGATCTATCAGTCCTTATTTCAGGCCGACACCCAACCGGCACGCCTTAAGGCGCTTCGCACCTGCGCACTGTCGCTGATGCAGGAGCTGTCCGCGTTTGAACCCATCGTTTTTGGTGGACTGGTCAACGGAACCGCAGGTGAGCACAGCGACATCCATCTGCTGGTGTTTGCTGACAACCCCAAGGAAATCGACTACTGGCTGCTAAACCAGAACATCGCCTTTAACCCGGCAGAGGTTCGCCCGCGACCGGGCGAACGCATTGAAGGCGTACAATTTCGCTGGCAGCAAGAATGGGTTGAACTGGCCGTGATGTACCCTCATCAGCGTCGGGGCTTGCTCAAAAAGGCAAGCGACGGCTACGCATTCAGAACCGACACAGCCGGACTAACGCGCTTGCTGGAAGCCCCCGACGACACAACACCCAGCGGAAATACGGACCTATCATGAGTACACGCAGCACGTCGACCCTGGTCACGCGGATCATCGCCATCCTGGCGCTGATGATCGGCGTTGGCTGGGCCATCTATAAAGAGCAATATGCACCAGCAGCCCCAACCCAACAAACCCAACCAGCCCATCCACTCGCACAACGGACGCTGCAAGGCATTGACGGTCAGCCCGTGTCGATGGCTCCTTACGCCAAACAAGTCCTTGTGATCAATTTCTGGGCCAGCTGGTGCCCTCCCTGTGTGTCCGAAATCCCGGAGCTAAATCGCCTCTACCCGGAATTGAAGGCAAAAAACATCGAACTCCTCGGAATCGCCATCGATTCACCTTCCAATATCCGGGAATTCTTGCAAAAGCATGCCATTGACTATCCCATCGTTGCCGGCGGGCTGGGCGGATCAACCCTGGCCAATGAATTGGGCAATGTCGGCGGCGCATTGCCCTTTACCGTCCTGCTCAGAACCGATGGCAGCGTTGCATGGAAAAAGCTGGGTACGATCAAACCCGAGGAGCTTCAAGCCGCGGTAAACAGCCTTTAGCACGACCGTTCGATGGACAGCGCCGCGATAAACGCAGAAAATAACGGACATTCGCCTATATTAAGAGTGAAATGAACCCACCTACAGGCAACACGGCAGTCCACAAGGTCTTGGTGATCAACGGCCCCAACCTCAATTTATTGGGGCGCAGGGAGCCGCACATCTATGGCTCAACCACCCTGAACGACATTCACCAACACCTTGAAAACGAAGGGGAAAGGCTTGGCCTGCGTGTAGAATGTTTTCAAAGCAACCACGAGGGCGCGTTGATCGACCGTATTCATCAAGGCGCACTCGAACAGGTGGCATTTGTCATCATTAATGCCGGTGCGCTGACCCACACCAGTATTGGCTTGCGTGACGCGCTGGCCGGTACAGCACTGCCGTTTGCCGAAGTACATATTTCGAATGTGTACGCCCGGGAACCCTTTCGGCACCACTCCTACTTATCAGCCACCGCCGTTGGTGTACTGTGTGGCTTTGGCCCGCAAGGTTATGACTTTGCTTTGCAATTTGCAGCAAAATACCTGCAAGTTAAACCCTGATTAATTAAAAATAGCTCAAACGGAGCATAAAGCATGGACCTCAGAAAACTTAAAACCCTCATTGACCTGGTTGCTGAATCTGGCATCGCAGAGTTGGAAATCACCGAAGGCGAAGGCAAGGTACGCATCGTTAAAAACTATCCTTTACCTGCTGGTCAACCCACTTACATGCAGGCAGCACCTGCGCAATACGCCCCCATGCCCGCAGCGGCGCCCAGCGCAAGCAACCACGCCGACTCGCTGGCCGAGGCACCAGCCGCCCCCACCGGTCACACGGTCAAATCGCCCATGGTGGGCACGTTTTACCGCTCACCCAGCCCCGGCGCAGACTCTTTTGTCGAGGTGGGCAGCCAGGTGAAAGAAGGCGATACACTGTGCATCATTGAGGCCATGAAACTGCTCAACGAGATCGAATCGGATAAAACAGGTGTTGTCAAAGCGATTCTGGTCGACAACGGTCAGCCCGTTGAGTTTGGTCAACCGCTGTTCATCGTCGAGTGACCCCCATGTTTGGAAAAATCCTGATCGCGAACCGGGGCGAGATCGCGTTGCGCATATTGCGCGCGTGCCGAGAAATGGGCATCAAAACCGTCGCCGTGCATTCTGAAGCGGATACCGAGGCCAAATATGTGCGCTTGGCCGATGAGTCAGTGTGTATCGGCCCGGCGCCATCGGCGCAAAGCTACCTGAACATCCCAGCCATTATCAGCGCGGCAGAAGTCACTGACGCCGAGGCGATTCACCCGGGCTATGGCTTTTTGTCCGAAAATGCAGACTTTGCCGAACGGGTTGAAAAAAGCGGTTTTGTATTCATCGGCCCGCGATCGGAGTCCATTCGCCTGATGGGCGACAAGGTCTCTGCCAAACGCGCCATGATTGCAGCCGGTGTCCCCTGCGTGCCCGGTTCTGAGGGCGCCTTGCCCGACGACCCCAAGGAAATCATCCGCATCGGCCGCGCCGTGGGTTATCCGGTCATCATCAAGGCTGCGGGTGGTGGGGGCGGCCGAGGTATGCGGGTCGTACACACCGAGGCTGCCTTGCTCAACGCCGTCACCATGACCCGGACTGAAGCCGGACAAGCCTTTGGCAATCCAGAGGTTTACATGGAAAAGTTCCTTGAAAACCCGCGCCATATCGAAATCCAGATCCTCGCTGACGAACATCGCAACGCCCTGTGGCTCGGTGAGCGTGACTGCTCCATGCAGCGCCGCCATCAAAAAATCATCGAGGAAGCCCCGGCCCCGAACATCGCACGTCGTTTTATCGAACGGATCGGTGACCGTTGCGCTGATGCGTGCCGCAAAATCGGCTATCGTGGCGCAGGGACGTTCGAATTCCTCTATGAAAACGGTGAGTTTTACTTCATCGAAATGAACACCCGTGTGCAGGTTGAGCACCCCGTCACCGAGATGATCACCGGGATCGACATCGTTCAGGAACAGATCCGCATCGCTGCGGGGGAAAAGCTGCGCTTCCGTCAACGAGACATCGAATTTCGCGGGCATGCCATCGAATGTCGTATCAACGCCGAAGATCCGTTTAAATTCACTCCATCTCCCGGCAAAATTACCGGATGGCATCCACCGGGCGGTCCTGGTGTACGGGTCGACTCTCACGTGTACACTGGATATTCCGTACCTCCCAATTATGATTCGATGATTGCCAAAGTGATCACCTACGGGTCAGACCGTGCCCAGGCCATGGCCCGCATGCGGGTCGCGTTGTCTGAGCTGGTGATCGATGGCATCAAAACCAATACCCCGCTGCACCGGGAGCTGATGGAAGACGGACACTTCCGCGAAGGCGGAACCAGCATCCATTATCTGGAACAGCGACTGGCTGCACGGGCTGAGGCTGCACGCGTACTGGCCGACAAAGGATGACATTGAATACTTCAGCACCTGTGGACCCGACCGGCGGCCCTGCAGAAACCCTGTGGGCCGAACTGGTCCTGCTGCTCCCCGACACACTGGCCGATGCAGCCTCAGATGCGCTCATGGAGCTAGGTGCCATCTCTGTCTCGCTGGAAGATGCCAACGCGGACAGTGAAGACGAACAAGCTTTGTTCGGCGAACCCGGGATGGAACCCCCTGCTCCAGCCTGGAAGCAGAGCCGCGTGCTGGCCTTGTTCAAAACCCGCAAAGAGGGTCAAGCCGCCCTGGACCAGCTCGATGCATCAGCGCTCACAGATGCTGACATCCAATGGCGAGAAGTACCAGAGCAGGATTGGGTGCGTTTGACCCAGTCACAGTTCGACCCCATTCAGATCACACCCACGCTGTGGATTGTCCCCTCATGGCATACGCCGCAGACAGACGCGGGCATCATTAACCTGCGACTGGACCCCGGTCTGGCCTTCGGTACCGGATCACACCCCACCACACGGCTGTGCCTCCAATGGCTGTGTCAGGCAGACTTGGCCGGCAATTCGGTGCTGGACTACGGCTGTGGTTCAGGCATCCTGGCGATTGCTGCGCTCAAACTGGGCGCATCTGCTGCGATCGGCATTGATATCGACGAGCAGGCCGTGGCCTCGGCGCAGGCCAACGCGCAAGAAAACGAGGTGGCACTGGTCACTGGCTTGCCTGACGCCCAAGAGGCTCAGGGACAGTTTCCAGTGGTGGTTGCCAATATCCTGTCCAACCCCCTGAAGGTATTGGCGCCTACCTTGTGCAGGCACGTAGCACCCGGGGGATATCTGGTCTTGTCGGGTGTTCTTGAACGTCAGGCCGACGACGTAGCCGCTGCGTATACCCCGTGGATTCGGATGCAGGTATGGCGCGCCGATGAGGGATGGGTGTGTCTGGTGGGTCAAAAGCCGGCCAACGCATCCACTCCTCAATAAACCGTCAGCGTTGCATGAGCCTGGCCACCCGCTGCCCCGAGTGTAAAACCCTGTTCAAGGTGACTGCAGTACAACTGCAACAGCACAACGGACAGGTTCAGTGCGGGTTTTGTTCTGCCGTGTTCTCAGGGGTGGAGCAACTGACCCCCGCTGACGCTGATACATGGTCAGCCAATACCGAGGCAGCGCATGCCCTCCCGGTAGATGCATCACCAGACACAGAGCCAGACAGGGCAGCCGAACCGCTCACAGACAGCCTGCTGGCCATGCTGCCCCGTTCAAAGGCGCCTCGTCAGCCGTGGCCTCGCAAGGCCCGGTGGGCCTGTATTGGCCTGTCTGTCTTGCTGGGTTGGCAACTGATATGGTGGCAACGCAATGCGATCGCGCATGCCCTGCCGGTCGTTGATGGGCCTTTGATGGCCATCGCATCGGTACTGGGCACCCAGGTGTCGTCGCCTGCCTCAAAAAACATCACCATCGTAGGCTCGTCCTTAAACTCCAGCAAAGACGAGCAATTGCGAGCAGACATCCGCCTCGCTCACCGTGGCACAACCCCCAGCCAATGGCCGGTAATCCGCGTAGAATTACTCGATTCCCAGCAAAGCTCGATGGGCCACATACTGTTAAGACCTACCGACTACACGATCAAACCCGAGCTCTATACCCGGATTGGTCCGCGAATCCTGCCGGGGCAGGAATTTGACGTGACGGCGTACCTCAATATACAGGCCCTTAACGCCAGGTTTCCGGACAGTCGCCCCACCGGTTTTCGGCTGAGTGTCTTTGATCAACACCCTTAATTTTCCGACTGTGCAGCATGACAACGAATCCCGTACTCATTTGTGGCTCCATCGCGTATGACTCGATCATGGTCTTTGAAGGCCATTTTAAAGATCACATTCTTGCCGATCAGGTGCACATTCTGAATGTCGCCTTTCTGGTACCTACCCTGCGACGCGAATGGGGTGGATGCGCAGGCAATATCGCCTATGGCTTGTCGCTGCTTGGAGGCAACCCGTTGCCCATGGCCACGGTCGGCAAAGACGGCGCAGACTATCTGGACCGACTGGACACCCTGGCAATCAGCCGTCGGTGCGTGCGCTCAGTCGATGACGCCTTCACCGCGCAAGCCTTTATCACAACCGACCTGGATGACAATCAAATCACTGCCTTTCACCCTGGCGCCATGACCTTCAGTCATTTCAACAAGGTGGCAGACGCGGGCCTAGTCTCATTGGCGATTGTTGCGCCGGATGGTCGCAACGGGATGATCGAACACGCCCTGCAGTTGGCGCAGGCCAACATACCGTTCATTTTTGATCCGGGCCAGGGGCTGCCCATGTTCAACGGACAAGAGCTGTTGAATTTCCTTGAACAGGCGCACTATGCCGCCGTCAATGACTACGAAGCCAAACTGCTGTGCGAACGTACCGGCCTGTCTTTGGAACAACTGGCGGAACGAGTAGACGCCCTGGTGGTCACAAGAGGAGCTGAAGGCGCCTGGATTTTTCAGGGGGGTCAACAATTAAGCATCCCATGCGTTAAACCATCAGCGGTGGTTGACCCAACGGGCTGTGGAGACTCGTTCCGCGCCGGGCTGTTGTACGGCCTGACACACGGAATGGACTGGGCCACCACCGGCCGTCTGGCCAGCACCATGGGCTCTTTGAAAATTGCCCATCGGGGTGGCCAGCAATACGCCCCGAGCAAGGTAGAGATTGCAGACACATTTAAAGCGGCTTTTGGCTATAGCCCCTGGTAACGTTCCATTGGAGAAATAGAGTGAAACTAACGAAAACTACACTGATCATCACCGGCTTGATTGCATCTGCCGTGATGGCTGGATGCGCCAGTCCCAGTAGCTCTGGCAGCGTTTACAAGGCTGGTGAGGCACGCCGTGAGCAAATCGTCCGTATGGGCGTTGTTGACAGCGTGCGCGAAGTCACCATCGAAAATGAACGCACGGGCGTGGGTGCCGTGACGGGCGCAGTTGTGGGTGGTGTTGCAGGCAGCAACGTGGGCCGCGGAAAAGGCGCCACCATCGGTACGGTACTGGGTGCGGTTGCCGGCGGGATTGCGGGCCAGGCTCTGGAGCAAAACGTCGCCACCAAAAAGGGATTGGAGATCACGGTCAAGATGGACAGCGGCGAGCTTCGTGCCTTTGTTCAGGAAGGTGATGAAGCCTTTAAACCTGGTGAGCGTGTACGAATTGTCAGCACGGGCGGCACAAGCCGCGTGACGCACTAATCACTTTGGCCCAACCGTAACAGCCTGCGGCCCCCTGCTCTGTCGTGATTCTCATGAGCAGGGTCCGCTCAAGTACGCTAAGGTCAGCAGATAAGCGCGAGGCCATGTTGCCCTTTGGGTGCTAAAACCCCATCCATGACATCGACAGCTGTTGCACGACCATCATCACCACCTGCAGTACCAAAAACAATACCAGCGGCGATAAGTCCACTTGCCCAATGGACGGTAATACCTTGCGCAACGGATCAAGAAACGGGCGACTCAAATCATTCAGAACCGACGCCAAGGGGGAGAATGGATTCACCCAACTGAGCACCGCCTGAATAATCACGATACCCATCAGCAAATACACCGCGGATCGCAGCAACCACAACAGCGCGGCCGGAATGCCGAATGAGATCATGACTCGCCCCAAACCCATGCTGGTAGATGCATCCGCCACCGCCACCCAGCGAATCAACAAGAGCAGCACATTCAAACCCGCAGCGATCAGAATCGCTCCGAGCAAGGACGCCCAGTCAACTCCGCCAAAGCCAGGGACAATTCGTCGCAACGGAAGAACAATCCAATCGGTCATCGCAAACACAAAGGGAGCAATCGGATTGCGGGGATGCAGACGAACCCATTGCATCAGCGCGCGAAGGAGCAGACAGAACACCAGCAAGCTGGCAACCGATTCGAGCAACAGCCGAAATATATCGAACAGCATATCCATCAGATATCAAAATTAGACTTGCATTGTGGCATACATCGAATACAAACAAATAACCCCATTCCCAGGAATGGGGTTATTTTCGGTCGCTTGACCGGGCCTGTCGACCTAGTCTATTTTCTGAGGACGGGTCGCTGTCGCCGGGAAGGGCCAAGCGGGTGTCGGTTGCGCTGCACTGTCGATGGCAGATGCAACAGGTGCCGGTGCTGCTTTGGCCTTGCCTGATTTTTTGGTAGCCGCTTTAGGCACCTTTGCTGCTTTGGCGGGTTTGGCTGCCTTCTCGGGCTTGGCTACTTTGGCTGGCTTGGCCGCTTTTTCGGCTTTGGCTGGTTTGGCCGCTTTGGCTGCTGCCTTAGGGGCCGCTTTGGCTGCTGCCTTAGGGGCCGCTTTGGCGGTTGCCTTAGGCGTTGCTTTAGCGGTTGCCTTAGGCGTTGCTTTGGCGCTCGTGGTGCCTGCTGCTTTTTTTGCTGCGACAGGCTTGGTTGCTTTTACAGCGGCTTTTGCGACAGCTTTTGCAGGGGCAGCCTTTTTAGCAGCAACAGGTTTAGCAACCTTGGCAGGTTTGGCCGCTTTCCCGGTGGCCTTGGGAGCTACGTTGGCAGTTGCTTTTTTTGCGGTAGCTGGCTTGGCTGCTTTGACAGGTTTTGCTGCCACTTTGGCAACAGCTTTTTTCGGTGCAGCTTTGGCAGCCTTAACTTCAGGTTTTGCCGCTTTGGCGACTGCTTTAGGAGCAGCCTTTGTCGCCGCTTTTTTAGCAGCAACAGGTTTGGCTGCAGCTTTGCTGGCAGGCTTTACAGCTTTCGCAGTGGCTTTGCTGGCAGTGTTAGCGCTTGCCTTGGCAGCGGGTTTTGCTGCCTTGGATGTGGCTGCAGGTTTTGCAGCGGCCTTTGGAGCCGCTTTAGGTGCAGCTTTAGATGCCGCTTTGGCCACGACAGGCTTTGCAGCTTTCGCAGTGGCTTTGCTTGCAGTGTTAGCGCTTGCCTTGGCGGCGGGCTTTGCTGCCTTGGATGTGGCTGCAGGTTTTGCGGCCACTTTTTTTACAGCTTCTTTTGGATCGGCTTTAGCTTTCGCCTTTTTTTCAGCAGCCATATCACACTCCTTTTCTCAGACCAGAGGTTCAAATGTTCTAAAGAAAAAGGGCCCCAGTGATAGAGCCCTTTTCTTTATTACTCCCAGTTCAGCACACCGCCCGTTTGGTATTCAGTGACTCGCCGTTCGAAGAAATTTTGTTCTTTCTTCAGATCCAGCATTTCACTCATCCAGGGGAAAGGATTATTCGCATTCGGGAACAAGGCTTCCAGGCCAATCTGCGTTGCACGACGATTGGCAATAAAGCGCAAATATTCCTTAAACATGGGTGCATTCAAACCCAACACTCCCCGAGGCATTGTATCTTCGGCGTACCGGTATTCCAGCTCGACCGCTTCCATGAACAGAGCCTTGATTTCCTCGCGGAAAGCGGGTGTCCACAAATGCGGGTTCTCCAATTTGATTGTGTTAATCAAATCAATTCCGAAATTACAATGCATTGACTCGTCACGCAAGATGTATTGGTACTGTTCTGCAGCACCGATCATCTTATTTTGCCTTCCGAGCGCCAAAATTTGCACGAAACCAACATAGAAGAACAAACCTTCCATCAGGCATGCAAACACGATCAGCGACTTGAGCAACTTCTGATCGTTCTCTGTGGTGCCGGTGGTGAACTCAGGATCGGTCAACGTGTTGATGAACGGGATGAGGAATTCATCTTTATCACGAATGCATTTAACTTCGTGATACGCGTTAAATACTTCACCCTCATCCAGACCCAGACTCTCTACGATGTACTGG
>DAITMV010000027.1:0-23985 GCA_036834985.1 Burkholderiaceae bacterium
CCCCCCTCCAGCGTTAATTGACTGCCGGCATACCAAATGTGCTGTACAACGAGATTTTGTTCTGACCGGCCCTCGCGCATCGCGGAATACACTAGGCCCAGTCCGGTGACGTGAGGTGCGTTTGCCCCCCATTTTTGAAACATAAACGCATGGGTGTTCCAGATGGCGTATAGACGGCTATTGCCAGCACCCACCCCCGCGCTGACGTAGCGGGTCGGGCTGATGTCTTTGGACAATTGCAAGCCGGCAAATTGGCCATTTACACCAAACCGGCGTTGCGTGTTCAGATCAGCACGCACGGTGACGTCTTTTAAGGTGGTGTCCAGTGTGAGCCGTGTCCCTGGCCCTTCACTGTAAGGTGAGGGCGCTGCACCGTGACTGATGCCCAAGGTGACTGTGGTTTTAAGGGGCGTGGTCGGGCCTGCCGGCTCGAGTGTAGTCAGTGCCAGCGCCGTGTGGGTGTATAAAACACCCGTCAGCAAACCGCTAATCCACCGCCATGTAGTCCATGCATTCATATCAACCCACCTGACTGAGGTGATGCAGGTTCAAGGCGCTTATCAAGCGCTGTGCGATGCGATCCGCTGCGCGGCCATCCCCAAAGGGTGAGGTGATTCGCTGGTTCATCAGGCGTTTACAGGGGTTGTCATCGTCTTGTCGTGCCTGACGCAACGCACCTACAATGGAGTCTGGGTGCGTACCGACCAGTTGGCCCAAGCCGCAGTCAAGAATTTCCGGCCGCTCGGTGCTGTCCCGCAACACCAGGATCCGCTTTCTGAAGGCGCTGGCTTCTTCTTGAAGTCCGCCTGAATCGGTCGCGATAATCCATGCCCGGTTCAACAGATAAATCATGCTCTCATAGCTCAACGGACCTGTTAAATGCAGTCGACTTTTCAGGGTGGCGTCACCGTCCTGATCCAGGACCCGCCGGATGGTATTTGCCACGTGTGGGTTGGGATGGACAGGCCAAATGACCTGCGCCAATGGATCAAGACGCAACCATCTGAGCATGGCACGGGCAATGTTCATCAAGCCATCCCCCCAGTTTTCGCGCCGATGGGCGGTGACTACAATCAGGTGTTGATCGCCCGCTTGAGTGGCGTTTGAATACAGCTGCTCTAGCATGGGGCCGCCGGGGGACTGCAGCAGTTCGTGCGGAATCGTCGGTGTTTGATTCAGGCGGTTCGAGGTGATCAACGCTGCGTCAATCGCAGTATTGCCCGTCACCAGTACCTGATTGGTGATCCCCTCATTGTATAAATGTTGCGCCGCTTGAGTGGTCGGACAAAAATGCCAGTGAGCCAGTCGGGCGATTAATTCCCGGTTTTTTTCTTCGGGAAACGGGTTGTACCATTCGCCGGTACGCAAACCCGCCTCTACGTGTCCAATCGGGATTTGTTCGTAAAAGCCGCACAGCGCCCCTGTCAGTGCAGACGTGGTATCTCCATGAACCAGCATGGCCAGGGGGCGCAACTGTTCAAGTGTTCGGCCAATCGAACTGCATAGGCCAGATGTCAGCTGATGGAGCGAACTGCCGTCGCGTCGCAGGACCGTGAGGGGGAGTGTATCCATCTCAAATAGCCGATACAGCGACGTGGCCATTTCCTCATGTTGTCCCGTATGAATCACAGCGGTTCGAAGCCCGTATTTTTTCAGTGCGCGGTATACAGGCATCATTTTGATGATTTCGGGACGCGTGCCCATACATAGCAGAACGTCAATGGGCGTGTTATTCGATGTGGAGGGGATCACGGGTGGATTGACCATGGGTTCGATGGATTCGTCAGATCAGTTGCGGTAGGTGATGGTGGCTGTGAGGTGTTGCCCGGCACCGGCGATCACCCGGTAGGTGGTGTCGTCCTCGATGACGCGAGCCGTCCCGTGCGTGATGGCAGGTTTGAACACAATCGCTTTTGAAAACTCCCAGGTCATGTTTGTCAGGGAGTCCGGATGGTGTGCAGTGAGTGTTATACGGGGGCTGGCCTCACCGCCGAGACCGGGGGAGCGTTGGACAGACCATTGCACCTGCGAGCGCCTGTTCATGAACGCGCTCAGTTCAGTAATGGTCCGCCACTTAAATAGCTGGAGTTGTTCATAGGTACTCGCCAGCTCAATCAGGCGCTGCAAGGCATTGGGCATCATCATCACACCAGGCGGATGAAAATAAACCAGTCGCGAGGTGCGTTGTTGAACACAAAAATCCACCAGACTGGTCAACCAGCCTGTCAAAACGTCTTCGTGGAGCCCCGCACGTACCGCGTCTTCGACAGTTGCAATCGCGCCCATTGATTGAACCGGGAAGCTCCACAATTGGGCGTCCCGTTGCGTTCCGTACCAGGTGCGAGTGGGGCCCATGCCCATATTGGCGGTTGTGTAATAGCCTTGCACGCCTGCGGATTGAAGCCATCGCCGAACCCACTGCGGATTATTGGCACCAGGCGATGAGTATTCTTTCTGAGGTGAGTTGACGATGTGTGCAAGTGCGCGCCAGTTGTTGTCCAGATAGGGTGTGTACTGCTCGGCGTTTTGTTCGGTGACCCGAACCGCGAATTCATCGTGGATCCAGCCGCCATGGCTGGCCAGCGTATGGCCTTGTTTTTGTAAACGCTGCAAGAACTTCACAAAGCCTGGGTTGTGTTCAAGATCAAGACCTCGCTCATCGGTCGCGCTGCGCTGGCCTGGCCCCGCGGTGACGTGGATGGAGTATGGGCCGTGAGCAAATACGCCCATCCGGTCCAGTTGCGCCATGGGCTCCTCACAGACTTTGGCATCGCAGTGAAAGTTAAGGGTAAGTCCGCCAATGCCATCGGGGACTCCGCTCAGACTGGGCAACTGAACCATGTTTTTCCCGAAGTAGCGTAAAAAGCCATGTAGCCAGATGGCGTCGGTCTGTTGCGTCAGATGAGTCAGTGGCAAGTTGACGCGCAGTACCTGGCCACGGCCATGCGTACTTAACGAGGCGGCAGGTCGGCCATCGGTGAACCACAGCAAGGGCGTAGCGACCGGTTTTGACAAAGGGTGTAAGGACGCAGTGTATGAGGCGCCACGCAGACCCGGAAACACGTGATGTTGATAGGAATATCCGGCGACTCGCTCAATCCCGGGCGAGCCGCCATCAACGGTTCGTCCGGGCGGTACACCCAGTTCACGGAAGAATGGTGCTTCCCCTGCCAACTCTACCCATATGTCTTGACCTGCCTCCAGGCGCATGTGGCTCATGTCATCCAGGGGCTGACTGAGCGTGTTGGCGATATCGGAATGACCGGTGGTGAGCCCTGCGTCGTAGGTCAACAGGAGCCTGCCGCCTTGCTCCACATAGCGGGACAGGCTGTTGTTCATCGACGCAGGCGGATTGATAAATGCGCCGTCGGGAACAATCAAGCCTGATCCGGGCGAGGGGGCGTGATGGCTCATCCGGCGGATCCACTGCTGGTAAGTCAATGGGCTCAGAGGCAAGCCTTCCTCGCTGGCGGCGTCTTGCCAGATGGCAATCAGGACGTCCTTACCGGCTGACGGCGCATCGGGCACCAGTAATTCAAGCGTCAAGGCCTGCGTTGTGACGGGGCGTTGAAAGGTGCTTGAGCCGGTTGACCACAGGTAAACCGAGCCCAGTATCAGGACTACAACACCGGTGCATTGAACGACGGTTTGGCGGCGGAGAAAGGACCAGCTGCTCATAAAGCAGCCCCTGCGTCACAGACCTGTTGCTTGCGGTAGCGCAGCCAGATGGCTTCATCCAGCACTGTCCAGCGGATGTTTTTACGATGGATACACACCACGTTGAGCCATTGAGCCAGAGCGCTTGGGCCCAGTTGGCTGGCGACCATCGCGGTCAGCGCCCAGGGATACGGGTCTACTTCCTGACGCAGCCAGGCTTGACCGGTCAGCGCCCACCATTGTCTCCAATGCGACCTGGCGGTCAGCGCCGGTTGCCATCCACTCATCCAGATATACAGCGACGCCACCAGATGCGGGTAAAAATCGACGCCAGGCAAACGACCGGGTGAGGCCAGATGATGCGGGAACATGTCGCGAACCAGCGATACGCTGAAAGTTTGTTCGATTCCCGTTTTTAAACGAAGGGGTTTGAGCTGTTCAAACAGGGCAAGTCCCGGGGATTGAGCCGCCGTGTGTCCCTGGGAGGCTGCTGCAGACCGAAAGCGCTTGAGTGTGTTGCGATGCTGTAAGGTCGGCAGCAGATGGAGTAACTCCATGTTGTCGATGAACAAGGCGTCGTTTTGATTGGCAAAGAGTCGAAACACCTGACGATCTGGGTCCCAGAGTCGGGCCAAATGGTCCAAGGCCTTCAAGCCGGATGCATTCCAGACGGGCTCGTCAGGCGCATACCTGACAACACAGTACACCCACAAGGCCGCCATCAGATCATCGGCGTCGGCGGTGTTGCAGGTGGTCCATGGCAGGTCAGGGGCTTGTCTGCAGGATCGCCCAAATGAACCATCGGCTTGTTGCTCGGGACGCATGGCGGACAACAGACGCATTGCCGTCTGCTGCTCGTCGGGTGGTGTTGCACCTGACCGGTCGTGACTCAACACCCATAGCGCTTTCATTGAGAAATAGGGGTCAGCAGACTCCCCTGACCTGAGCACCGAGATAAAGCCGCTGGTATCTTGAAAATCAGATAATGGCGCGCTCTGAACGCCAAGGAGGTGGACGCATAGTGCGCAACCAGCCATTGCCTTGACCACAGCACGGTTGATGTTCATGGCGTTGTCAGCCCGCCGTTACGGGCAACGATCGATCCGAACACCTGCACGCCGGACGCGAGATTGACGGTATCGGCGCTTAATGTGCCATAGGCGTCCGGTTGACCGAGCGTACAGTCTTGAGCCAGATGGGCCGCCTGATCAGCGACAAGTAACTGGCTGACGTGACAGCCATGATCCAGCCAGATGTTGCTGTCAGAGATCAGCGTGCCATCGATGGTGACATCGGGCTGGCACACAATATCGCCATGAGATTTGATATGGCCGATCAGTCGACTGCCCCGTCCGATGCGCAAGGTACCTCCGCAGACGATGTCGCATTGGAGTGTACTGAGTGCGGGAATGTATAAATCGCCGGCTGTGCTATGGCGGCCCGAGACTGTGTGACCCGTGTCGGGCTGATCCAGTGAGATCAGCGTTTCGTGACCATGACTGGAGGGGTCTTGGTCCGGGGCTGTCGCCAGCGAGGAGCTGTCTGGATGGGCGGCCACCTCGGGTTGATTGTTGATGACCTTGATGCAGGGGGCGAACAGCCTTTCGAAGCGAACACCGCCAGCCAGGTTCATGTGGGTTCTGGCGGTGGCTCGGCCGTGCAGTTCGCAGCCCTCATCCACGTGCAAAACGTCCGCATCGACCCAGCGGATCACGACACAGCCCGGACGCAAAATCAGGTAACGGTTTGAGCGGACGGCTCGTAGCGTGCTCCGGTGACCCATCTCAGCCTCGCGGGTGCAGAATATATCGTGCAGCCAGACGCTGTGATTGGGGAGGCGGGCCGAGCCACCAAGAACGGTGATCAACTGACGGCTATTGGCCATGTGTTGCCATTCGCGCCAATCGGGGTGTTGTTTGCCTCCAATCACAAGATATTTTTTGAGGTAAACGAAGTGGCGGTCAGAGCTGTGCCATTGTTCGAACTGCCGTTCAATGTCGTTGCCAAAGTCTTTGAGCACGTGCGAAAAGAATTGATCGGTGAAATATCGCCCGTTGTCAGTGCGTTGTTGGCTGATCAACAGTCGTTCAGCGCGTGGCGAATGACGCAACGCCCGCCAGGCGGGGACCAGCGGAATCGACACCAGCAGGGTAAAGCTCACTAACAAGATACACGGCCAGACGATCATCATCCCTGTCTCCGCTCGGGGGCTGACTGATACGCTGCCTCCTTGACGTCGGCATGGGGCCCAGACGTCTTTGGGGGCACCAGTGCTGACCTGGAGTTACCTGTGTTGTCGGAGTCCCGGTAGCGAACGGTTTTGTCCCAATGCACATTCTTGCGTTGTACGCTGGCGATACTTTGCTGCACCGTGGCACGACTGATCTCGACAATGCTGACCATGAAGTTGGCTAATCCCAGGGGCAGCAGGGCCACCCGGCTACGTCGACCATCGAGATACACGGCACTGGCGATCTCAAAAAATGCAGCAAAATTGCCCAAGCCCGCAAACGCAGAGAAAAAAATGAGGCTGATGCCGCTGCTCAACCAGACGCCATGTCCAGCATAAAAAAGTACTAGAGCACAGACCCATCCCAGCAGGATCAAAGGGCTGAGGCAAAAAATGCCGAGCAGCATGAGGGCATCGAGTTTTTGCAGGGATCCAAGACGCCTGGATTTCAAAACGGCTCGGTACTGCGAGAGCAGCACCTGGTGGTGTCCTTTAGCCCAGCGCCGTAACTGCCGAATGCGTACCTGCCATTCCTCGGGCACTTCTTCGTAGCATTCGGACCGGTTTTGGTAGATGACTTTCCAGCCGGCGCAGCGCAGTCGGAACGTGATGTCGGTGTCCTCGGCCAGAATGTCGTCAGACCAACCGCCCACCTGTTCGACAGCGGTACGCCTTACACCGCCCACCGTGCCGCCGTATTGTGTGGTCAGACCCAGATTGGCGCGGGCCTGTTGATCGACTTGATAGCCGCCGGAGCGTTCCAAATCGAGCAGGCGGGTCAAAATGTTTGTATTGGGGTTGATCGGCACCACCCGGCCCATGGTTGCACCGACTTCCGGGTCAAAAAAGGGCGCTACCAGTTGCTTGATAAGGCCTCGACCGGGCAGATAGTCTGCGTCAAAAATGATGACAATATCGTTGGTAACGCGTGCCATCGCGTCTTTCAGGGCGGCTGATTTGCCTGACTTGCCGTCCGTCCGATGAAACGGGATGATGCGGCCAGGGTGGGTGTTGACAAAGTGATCAATGATCTCGCGCGTACCGTCAGTGGAACGGTCGTTGACCGGAATGATGGTCATCCGGTCAGCGGGATAGTCCACCTCCAGCAATGCGCTCAAGGACCCAGCGATTACTTTTTCTTCGTTATGCGCAGCTACCAGCACCGTGATGTGGGGCCAGTCGGCGTGCGGGATATCCAGATACATATGCGACTGTTTTCCAAACAGACGGCTGAGCGTGAACAGGTAGTGCCTCAGCGTATAGGTCACCAGTACTGCAATGATCAGCGTAAACAAGGCCATCAACAGACGGACCGGCCATGACGGCGCTCGTTGATCGGAGATTGATCGCATGATCGGGTCAATGGCGCTGGTTTGCACGGGGTTGTCTGGTTGCGCAGGGGCCAGGGTGCGCTGATCGGAGGCGAGCGAGCGATCAAGCTTTAACGACATCCCCTCCGTTGCAGCGGGCGCTGCGGGTGAGGTGACAAGGCCGGGCGCTCGATATGCCTTGGGGGCCTTTGGCCATGACAGTGTCTGACTTGTTTGCAGTGTGAGTGAAGAGGCCTGGGTGACCGCCGGGCGGGTTAGTGCATCCGTTGACGAGGTGTGGTCTGGTGCTGCCCACCCTGGACTGCAACAGAACAACAAGGAGCACAGCCCCCACAGTACCCGTTGAACCATCGCAGGCCGTGTTTGAACGTCACGGACGTGTAGGTGCCTGTGCACGTACAAGACGTGGCACAACGAAGCGGCCAGCCGAAGCTGCTGTGTAGTGACAAACCAGATAGACATTAAATGATGCAAAATTCAGTTTAAGCGCAGCCTAGGGAAAACTGGCCTCCATGACCATGTGAGTATCCGTTCTGCAGTGTGTGTTCCTAATCAAAAGGAGTGAGGTGGCATGAGCCAGTGTCTAAGCCCCGGCGCAGTTCGGGTGACTTGGGATTTTCCCCGCGCCGGGCAAGTGGCTGGTGTTCATGAGGTGGGTACGAGGGACTTCGGCTGGTCGGATCGACCCTCACAGATCTTGATCGCCACCGTGCCCAGCGAGGTGATCGGAGTTTTGCAGAAGGCTCATCAAGCCAGCGTACAGGGTGACTGGGTCATTGGCTGGGTGTCGTATGATGCGGCGGAGGTGTTTGATCCAGCCTATGGGGTGCCCGGTTCATGCGGCGCTACGCCGCCCTTCGATGGGCAACAACACATTCCCTTGGCTTTTTTTGTTGTTATCCGTCCGTGTGAAGTCTCGACGGCGCCGCTTTCACCGGAGCCGTTTAAGCTCTCTGAGCCTTGGGGGGACGTGTCCAGGCCACAGGCACACCAAGCAGCCATGCAAACCATTCAACAGGATATCGCTGCCGGTCGTTTTTATCAGATCAATTACACGACACGTATGCAGGCGAGTGGTCGGGGAGACGTACATGCCCTGTACCGGCAACTGGCGCAATGGCAGGGTCAAGGCTATTGTGCGCTGATCGAATGCGACGATTGGGCGGTGATCAGCATGTCGCCCGAGCTGTTTTTTGATTGGGACGGGACTCATCTGCTCACCGCACCCATGAAGGGGACCGCCCGCCCACAGGGGCAACCTGAGCGGGATCGTCAGCGCTTAAAAGACAGCGCCAAGGACCAGGCCGAAAATGTGATGATTGTCGATTTGCTGCGAAACGATATGTCGCGCGTGGCTCAACCTGGCTCGGTTCATGTGAGTTCCTTGTTTGATGTGCAGTCGCTGCCTACCGTGCTGCAAATGTCATCGACCCTTCGGTGTACCACCCGTCCCGGTATCGGATTGGTCGATTTGTTTGGCGCCTTGTTTCCATGCGGCAGCGTGACGGGTGCGCCCAAAGTGGAGGCCATGCGAGCCATTCGCGAACTCGAGCCTCAGCCCAGGGGGGTCTACTGCGGCGCCGTGGGGGTGTTGCGGCCCGGCGGGCATACCACCTTTAATGTGGCGATTCGTACGCTGCTGATTGATAAACACCACAGCCAATTGACATACGGTGTTGGCAGCGGGATTACTTGGTATTCAGACACACAGGCCGAGTTGGCGGAGTGGGCCAATAAAGTTCACTTGCTGCATCGCGCCGATGCGCCATTTGATGTGATTGAGACTTTACGGTTTGAGAGCGGTCATTGGACTCGGGCCGACCTGCATCGTCAACGCATGGCCTGCGCTGCGGATCATTTTGGTTTTCCGTGGTCCGACGGGGCGTGGCAGGAGACGTTGGCAAAGATCGCGAGCGACTTGTTATCTCAGGACGCGCAAGCGGTATGGCGTGTACGTGTAGCGTTAAATCGCCAGGGTTGGCTAAGCCATACACAGGCGCTGATGCCCACTGAGCCAACGTCCGTGATTTTGCAGTTGGCCGATCTCCCTATGGCCGCCGCATCAGACTATTTGCGGTTTAAAACCTCTTACCGGGCGCACTATGATGCCTTTGCTCCGCACAGCAGCGGTGTCTTTGATACGGTGTTGTGGGTGCAGACGGACCATGGTCCCGTATTGACTGAGACCACACGCTGTAATCTGGTGCTGGAGGTGAATGGACAGTTGCTGACGCCCCAACTGAATGATTGTTTCTTACCCGGCGTCTTGCGTCAGGAGCTGGTGCAATCTGGTCAGGTAGCACAGGCTACAATCCCTGTTACAGCACTCGCGCAGGCCACGCGCATCTGGTGCATCAACAGTCTGCGAGGATGGCTGGCTGTCAGCAAATTGATTGATTCAAAGGGCAAGCCGCTGTGAATGCAACAACAGTACAAATGATGGGTGCAGCCCTGTTTGGCGTGGCGCTGATACATACCTTTTTAAGCGCTTACTTTGAGCGCCTGGCCCACCGACAGCCTGCACACGCGGGTCTGTGGCATTTGCTGGGTGAAGTCGAGGTCGTATTCGGTGTGTGGGCCATGGTGCTGGTGGTGGGCATCGCGTTGCTGCAGGGACAGTCGGCTGCGGTCGAGTATGTGGACAGCCGCAATTACACAGAACCGCTCTTTGTGTTTGCGGTGATGGTGATTGCTGCCAGTCGGCCCATCACCACGTTGGCTGCGTCTGCGGTGGACGCACTGGCGCGTGTTTTGCCGGTTCGCCAGGGGGTGGCTTTGTATGGTGTGCTATTGTCATCAGTGCCGTTGCTGGGTTCATTGATCACCGAGCCGGCCGCAATGACGCTGGCTGCACTGTTGTTGAGGGATCGTTTTTTTATCCATGGTTTATCCGATCGCCTCAAGTACGCAACGGTGGGTGTGCTGTTTGTGAATATTTCGATTGGGGGTACGCTGACTCACTTTGCGGCACCGCCGGTATTAATGGTTGCAGCCAAGTGGGGCTTTGACACGCCCTTGATGATGGCAACCTTCGGATGGAAAAGCGCTGTCGCTGTGCTGCTGAATGCGGGTATTGCAACCGCCCTGTTTGCGCGGGAGTTAAGCAGCGTGCCTCCGAGTCGTCCTTCGGCTGTGAAGGGCGTGCCCGCCTGGGTGATCGGGATACACCTCATATGCTTGATGGGGGTGGTCATATATGCCCATCACCCGGCCATATTTTTAGGCCTCTTCCTGTTTTTTCTGGGTTATGCGCAGGCGTATGACCAGTATCAGGATCGGCTCATTATTCGCCAGGCGTTGCTGGTTGCCTTCTTTCTGGCGGGCTTGATTGTGTTGGGAGGCATGCAACAATGGTGGTTGCAGGATATCCTGACGCAATTGAGCCCCACGGTTTTGTTTTTCGGTGCAGCGGCCCTGACAGCCATCACCGACAATGCGGCACTGACGTATCTGGGGTCATTGGTCGAGGGGGTAAGCGATGCGTTTAAATATGCGCTGGTGGCTGGCGCTGTGACCGGCGGTGGTTTGACCGTGATCGCCAATGCACCCAACCCTGCGGGCATGTCGATTCTCAAGTCGTATTTTAAGGATGAGTCGATCCATCCGTTGTACTTGTTTGTGGCCGCACTGGCCCCCACCCTGACGGCAATCGCAGCCTTTCAGTGCCTGTAATACTTGTTGATACTGATTGCTTATGACTGAACAAGACATTCAAGCCATACCCGAGACACAGGACCTCCTGGTGCCCGTGACCCGTGACGTGGATGATGCTCAGCGGTCTTTGGCCGAGGTGCAGTCGTTGCTGCGCAAACAACGTGTGGTTCAAAGCGTTGTGCATAATCAGCAGCAGACCAAACCCGAGCGCCAGGTGTTGGTCGAAGGCCTGGTGCAGCGCCAGCACATCAATGAGCTTCGAACCAAACTCGACGGATTGCACCCGGCCGATGTCGCGTACATTCTGGAGTCGCTGCCCGTCGATGATCGCCTGTTTGTCTGGGATCTGGTCAAGGCTGAGCGCGACGGCGAAATTTTGCTGGAGGTGTCCGATTCGGTTCGCGAAACCCTCATCCGCTCGATGGACCGGCAAGAGCTGGTGGCTGCCGCGGAAACCCTCGATGCCGATGAAATTGCAGAACTGGCCGCCGACCTGCCCCGCGAGGTGGTGGAGGAGGTGGCCTCCAGCCTGTCGCTCGAGGAACGCGAACAGCTGCGTGCGGCGATGTCCTACCCCGAAGATTCTGTGGGTGCTCGCATGGACTTCGAGATGGTGACCATTCGAGATGATGTCACGCTGGAAGTCGTGCTGCGCTATCTGCGCCGCTTTGACGAATTACCGGACCACACCGATCAGGTGTTTGTGGTGGATCGTGAAGACAAATTGCAGGGTACCTTGCCATTGGACCAGTTGTTGATCAACGAGCCTGAAGTCATGGTCGCAGATGTACTGCAACGCGAGGTGTTGACCTTGTCGCCTTTTGATGACATGTCAGAGGCTGCACAGGCGTTTGAGCGGTATGACCTGGTGTCAGCCCCGGTGACGGGTCACGGCGGCAAGCTGGTGGGCCGCTTGACCGTGAACGAAGTCGTGGACGTGATTCGTGAAGAGGGTGAATCTGACCTGTTGTCTCAGGCCGGTCTGCGCGAGGAGGAAGATTTGTTTGCCTCGGTCTGGGAGTCCGCCAAAAACCGCTGGTTGTGGTTGGCGGTCAACTTGTGCACGGCTTTTTTCGCCAGCCGCGTGATTGGTACTTTCGAGGGAACCATTGAAAAAGTAGTCGCACTGGCGACTCTGATGCCGATTGTGGCCGGTATTGCCGGCAACTCGGGTAATCAGACCATGACCTTGATGATCCGCTCCATCGCCCTGGGGCAGGTGACTGCCGCCAACGCCCGGCGGCTGTTGTACAAGGAGTTAGGGATCGCGAGCATGAATGGCCTGGTGTGGGGGTCAGTGGCCGGGACGTTTTCCTGGCTGCTATATCACGACACGCCGGAGGGCATCACCTTGGGTTTGTTGATGGCCTTGGCCATGACGCTGAATCTGCTCGTCGGTGCCGTGGTCGGGATGGCGGTGCCGTTTATCCTGCAACGCGTGGGACGTGATCCAGCGCTGGGCTCTTCGGTCTTATTGACGTTTACCACCGATAGCATGGGGTTTTTGATTTTTCTGGGTCTGGCGACCTTGTTTTTTGCCGCATGAGCCCGCGTAACCCAACTCACTGGCTGGGTATCGTGATGCCCATGCTCAATGAAGCGCAGGCGATTGCCCAGACTTTGTCACGTTTGCAGCCGTGGCGACAGGCCGGTGCACAGCTGGTCGTGGTTGACGGAGGAAGTACCGATGCGTCTTGCAGATTGGCCGAGCCGCTGGTCGATGACATGGTTCACAGCAGCGCAGGTCGCGCTCTACAGATGAATGCAGGAGCCGCTGTTGCACGGTGTGACTACTTGATGTTTGTACATGCAGACACCGATTTACATCGAATTGATGTTGAACGATTCAAAAGCCTGTTGGCCCGCAAGCGTCCTGCATGGGGACGTTTTGATGTGACAATCGTGGGCGAAAGCCCGTGGCTGAAGGTGGTTGCGTGGATGATGAATATGCGCTCCCGCTTGACTGGCATTGCGACGGGTGACCAATGCATTTTTATCGAACGCAGCTTGTTTGAACAGCTGGGCGGTTTTCCGCAACAGCGCCTGATGGAAGACATCGAGCTATGTAAGCGTTTGCGCCGACTGTCGACCCATCGATATGCCAGCGTGCTTAACTACGGGCGGCCACTCTTTTTGCGATGGAAGGTTGTGACCTCGGGACGTCGATGGGATGCCAACGGTGTCTCGAAAACGATCTGGATGATGTGGACCTTGCGATGGATGTACTGGCGAGGGCACTCGGCAGATGACTTGGCGGCGGTGTATCAATCCATGAAGCGCGGCGCTTGATCACGCTTTGTAACATCTGCAGGGTCTGATGGCTCGTTGACAGCTTGCATGCTACTTTAATGAACACATAAAGGGTTGATGATGAAACAACAAATAAATACTCGCCGCACCTGGTTCAAACAAATTGCTGTCGCTGGCGCATCGGTGCTGGTCGGCAGTTTGCTTTGTGTATCCTTGCCACAGGCTGCTTACGCCGACGACGATGTGATCCGTTTTGGCGTGGGCATGTTTCAGCCCGACAAAGAAAAAAATGATGCCACGTACAAACCCCTGGCCGATTATTTATCCGCCAAACTGGGTAAGAAAGTACAGCTTCGCACCGTAGATACATGGGAAGGCTTGGCCAAATCCCTGGCCAATAATGAAACAGACCTGGCATTGCTCGGGCCATGGGGATATGCGATTGCGCATAACGAAAGCGGCGCGCAGGCGGTGGCTACCATTTTGTACGACGGCAAGCCCGAGTACTTTGCGCACATCGTGGTAGGACCCCAATCAACAGCTAAATCGGTGGATGATCTGAAAGGCAAAACGTTTGCGTTTGGTGACAAAGGTTCGACGTCCGGTTATCTGATTCCATTCCATATGTTTCAGAAAAAGGGTATCGATCCTGAGAAGTATTTTTCACGCGTGATCTACACCAAACACCAGGCCATCGAAACCCAGGTTGCCAAAGGCGATCTGGATGCCGGTGCTGATTACAACCGAAACCGCACGGCAATGATCGAGCAAGGTTTGATCAAGGAGCAGGACAGTCGAATCATATGGACTTCAGACCCTTTACCCAACGATGCGTTTGCGGTTAGCCAGCGATTGCTCAGCGACAAGGCATTTGTAGCTAAAGTGCAGGCGGCTCTGGTGGGCGTTGGTGAAGAGTTAAAGAAAAATCCAGGCTTGTTGCCTGCGCATTACACCGGGTTTGCCAAGAGCGATAATGCATTTTACAAACCGATTCGTGATGCGGGTCTGGCCACAGGTAAATTGCAACCCAAGTAAGTCAATGTAAAAGGAACGCTGCATGTCGTTGATTCGTGCCCGGTGGTGGCTGGTGGTTGGTTTGTACGCGCTGGCCGTCATGGGGTCCTTGAGCTGGTTGTCGAGAGAAGATGGCTTGAGCTGGGGACGTCAGCCCTGGCTCAATCTGACCAAGTCGGCCAAGGAGTTGGCGCATCCGAGTTTCCTGGATGCGTTGGGTGATTCACGGCGTGTTGAGTTTCGCAGTGACGATGGGACGCTGCTGCGTGTGGAGGACAAACGTGAGCAAGAGCAAAGCTACTTGGCCGGGGTGGGGCGTGCCTTGCTCGTCACGCTGGCGATTGCAACCGTAGGCACAGCCCTGGCCGCCTTGATGAGCTTGCCGTTTGGCGTATTGGCCGCCCAGAATCTGGGCTTACCCGCGCCCATTCAGCACGGGGCTCAAGCCGTACTCAATATTTGCCGATCCATACACACCCTTGTGTTTGGCCTGTTTTTAGTGGGCATTGTGGGGCTGGGTCCCATGGCTGGTATTTTGGCGGTGGCGTTGCATTCCTTTGGTACCTTGGGCAAGTTGATGGCCGAGACCATCGAGACCATGGATTTGGGTCCTGCGATTGCTGTTCGTTCCACCGGCGCCACCTGGGTACAAACATTGGCCTGGGGGGTGTTGCCCAGTTTTTTACCGGCCTGGATTTCCAGCATTTTGTATGTTTGGGAATTTAATATTCGCGATTCGACGGTATTGGGTTTGGTGGGTGCGGGCGGTTTGGGATTGCTGCTGACCGAGTCGGTATCACTGTTTCAGTGGGGACGTCTGGCTACGTTGTTGATAGTCATCGTCTCTTTGGTCATGGCTTTTGATGTCATGAGCCGTAAAGTGCGTGGTGCGCTCAAGTGATGAATAAATCGTCTCACAGCCCGGTGGTGATCAGCGCCTCCCGCATTGCGTGGATGGCGGGTAAGGAGCTGATCGTCAGCGATGTGTCTCTGGATATTTATCAGGGGCAGCGCGTCGCGATTCTGGGCCCTAACGGCGCAGGTAAAAGCAGCCTGTTAAAGCTCCTGGGCATGATGAATACGCCCAGTTGCGGGCAACTGACCTTGTTTGATCAAGACCTTACACACACAACGGTGAAAACCCGTCGACAACTGCGTAGCCGCATTGCCTGGATACCCCAGGGGTTACAGGTGGTCGGCCAGTTGTCGGCTGTCAGCAATGCAGTACTGGGTGCGCTGGGGCGGGTCAATCCGCTGACTAGCCTGATCGGATGGTTTCCTGCAAGCGAAATGACCAAGGCTCATCAGGCCTTGGCCGATGTGGGGCTGGACGCCCTGTCTGGTCGACGAACGGACTCGCTGTCCGGCGGTGAACGTCAGAAGGTCGCCATCGCCCGGGCACTGGTACAGGGCGGCGAGGTGGTGTTGGCGGATGAGCCTACCGCCAGTCTGGATCCTATGGCCAGCCGAGACATGATGTTGCTCTTAAAGCGTTTATCGTCCGACCGGGGTTTGACGACCGTAGCCGTCTTGCATGACGTGGAGCTGGCCTTGAGTTTCGCAGATCGAATCATCGGCATGAAGCACGGCAAGATCGTATTGGATATAGATACCCAGCATGTGCATCGTGACGAACTTGAAGCCCTCTATGCACACGCCGCATCCACTGCACCTAACCCACCGGATCGACCCCGGACAGGCTTTTTGCGTCGGGTGCAGTGATGGGTTTTGAACAGTCACCACCTGTGGTCTCTTTGGCTGTATTCGCTAAGTGGCCAAGTCCCGGATTTGCCAAAACTCGTTTGATTCCTTTGCTGGGTGAGCTGGGGTCTGCCCGGGTGGCCCATCAGCTCTTGATCAAAACGCTGGAATGGACACGTCAATGGCGTGATGCCGATGTGTCAAACCGCCAGGTGGTGGTGTGGACTGATAAAGGCTTGCCAGCGCAATGGGACGCGCTGCTGGCCCCGTACGGCTTTGCGCACACACCGCAGTGCGGTGCTGACCTGGGCGAAAAAATGTACCTCACCTTGCAGATGCAGTTGGAGCAAGCGGAGTATGCCTTGATTGTGGGCACCGATACGCCTACCTTGTCGGCAGGGCATATGACACAGGTGGTCGATGCCTTGACTCATAGCGAGGTGTGTATTATCCCCGCCATGGATGGTGGCTATGTACTAATCGGCATGCGGGTTTTACATCGCTGTGCGTTCACAGGCATTGCCTGGGGTACGGACCAGGTCGCCGCCGTGACACGCCTGCACCTGACGCAGGCGAATGTGTCACAGACCTGGTTAAGCGCTCAACCCGATCTGGACACCCCCGAAGATTATGTGCGCATGATAGATGCTGGCTACTTGCCTGCCTTGGATTCAGAACCTACACCATGATCGAGCGATGATGATAAAACGAGTCAGCATAACCCTGGATGGCAGACAATGGCTCGCACGAGCTGCCATCTGCGTGGTGTTTGGCCTGGTGAGCGTTGGGGCACTGTGGACACAAGCCACACAGGCTCAGACCGATGTATCTGCACAGGCGCGCTGGCCCGTCATTGCACCTTGGGCCGACGGCACTACATTAAATACCGCCGCCTGGACGCCTGTATTTCATCCCAGCATCCCTGCACACACCCGGTTTACCGTGATCGATGATGGACATCATTCTGCTCTGCAGATCAATGCCCAGCAATCGTACGGATCGCTGGTGCATCGCTTCGATCCGCCGTGGCAGGTGAGCCACGCACCCATGGTGTTGCGCTGGCGCTGGAAAATCGAGTCACAAGAAGCTACACCGCATGATTTGACGCATAAAGTGCAAGATGATGCGCCCCTGAAGGTATGTGTGCTGGTAGCGGTGGATGAAAGTCGTTTATCAATGATCAACCGCATGAAGCTCGCAGCCGCGCGTACGTTCAGCCAACAGCCCTTGCCTGCAGCGACCTTGTGTTACGTCGCGGGTCTGTTCACCCAGTCGGCAGGTGAACTGGTGACCAACCCATACACCGATCGCGTCAAAACCTGGGTACTCAAACCCCACATGGCCTCCAGTGGCGTGTGGGAACAGGAGTCACGCCCGCTGTGGTCTGACATTCAAAAAGCCTATGGCAGCGAGTTGCCTGAAGGCGACATCAAAATTACTGCAATTGCGGTGGGAGCCGATACCGACAATACGCATTCTCAATCCAACGCGTTTATTGCGGACCTTCACTGGGAGCGTTTGGTAAACAACTGAATGCCTGACACCTTGCCAGCCTTTGGCGGTGGCGACAAATCGCTCAGCGTGCAAGCATCGAGTTCGTCCATGAACGCTTGGCGCGCCTTGAACAACACGCCTTTGAGCTGGCAGGTTCGCGAGATGACACACCGGTCAGTGTCCTTGTTAAAGCACTCAAGCAAGTCCATATCGGGTTCCGTGATGCGAACCACGTCACCCACCACAATATGGGCCGGTGATTTTGCCAGACTCAAGCCGCCATGGCGTCCCCGAACCGTGTGTACATACCCGTGTACACCCAGTTGATGGACCACTTTGACCAAGTGATTGCGGGCTATCTCAAAATACTCGGCAATCTCGGTGATGGTTGCCTGTTCAGGCGCCTTGTGCGCCAGGTACAGCAGAACTCGCAAGGAATAATCGGTGTACAGGGTCAGGCGCATTAATTACACCTTTAAAAGATACATTGACAATATATATTAGCATGATTAACATGCATCTACGATACATCTTTTAAACATCACAAGGATCATGAGATGAGCTTGTTCGAACAACTCGGTGGTGCACCTGCAGTCGATGCAGCGGTTGATATTTTTTACCGCAAGGTACTGCGTGATGAACGCATCAGCCGCTTTTTTGACGGGGTGGACATGGACAAGCAGGCGGCCAAACAAAAAGCCTTTCTGACCATGGCTTTTGGCGGGCCACACAACTACACCGGCGCCGACATGCGTCGCGGGCATGCAGCCTTGGTGCAACAGGGGTTAAACGACAGTCACTTTGATGCGGTGGTTGAAAACCTCGCCGCAACCTTGCAAGAATTGGGTGTGTCTGCAGAACTGATTGCCCAGGTGGGTGCGATTGCAGAAACCACCCGCAACGACATTCTGGGCAAGTAAGCAACGACTGGCCTTACGATGACTACCATTTGTATTGACGGCCACCCCTATGAGACGGGTGGCGAGTCTGTCCTCTCATGCCTGACGCAACATGATATTCACATCCCATCCTCTTGCAGGGCTGGCGTGTGTCAGAGTTGCGTGATGCGCGTGGTTGAGGGCACTGTGCCTGCACGTGCGCAGGACGGACTGACTCCCCAACAAAAAGAGCAGGGCGTTTTTATGGCCTGTGTGTGTCATCCGACCATGCCCATTACCGTGGTGCGGGAGTCTGAGCGCATGGTCGATGAGGCGACTTTGGTGGGTCGTTTCTGGTTTGCCAAACACATCGCGGAAATCGTGTTGGAGTTGCCTGCCGCGGTTGATATGTCAACGTACCATGCCGGGCAATTTGTACATGTCTATAAATCGCCGGAGGTCTCGCGCTGTTATTCACTGGCAGCGGTGGATGCCCAGACCCATCGCCTGCATTTGCATGTACGGGTTTATAGCGAGGGGCAGTTAAGTTATTGGCTGGCACACGAAGCAATAGAGGGTGGGCGCCTTTGTGTATCCAGGCCGCTGGGCAGTTGTTATTACACGGGTGATAACCCGGAGCAGCCCTTGCTGTTGATTGGTACAGGCACCGGGCTGGCGCCGTTGTATGGCATCATTTGCGATGCGCTCAAAGCGGGCCATCAGGCACCCATCACCTTGTATCACGGTAGCCGCGATAGCAGCGGGCTTTATGCGGTTCGTGAGTTGCAACTGCTCAGTCAACGTTACCCACAGTTCACAATGGTACATGCGGTCTCGGGGCCCGATAAGGACATGCCCTCATTTGCGCAACGTGGGCGGGCCAGCGACATTGCGTTGCGTAATCACCCGGTGCTCGATGGTTGGCGTGTGTACTTGTGTGGACATCCCGAGATGGTCAGGGCCACCAAGCGCCAGGCGTTTCTCAATGGCGCATCCATGAAAGCGATTTTTGCAGATGCGTTTGTGGGGCATGTCGATTGATGAGCGACGCGGGCCACTTAAACGTTCACAGCGCCTGAGCGCTCACCATCCGCTCGACGTACCGCGCTATCAAATCAATTTCCAGATTGATCTGATCTCCTGGCTTTACGTGTTTGAGTGTAGTCACTTGCACGGTGTGCGGAATCAGGTTGATATCAATTTCCGTACCGGTGGCTTCGTCACGAACCTGGTTGACCGTCAGGCTCACCCCGTTGATGGTGGCTGAGCCTTTGTAGGCAAAGTATTTGCGCAGGTGATCAGGAACACGGATGGCCAGGTGCCAGCTCTCACCAACCTGTTCCATCACGGTCACCGTTCCCAGCCCATCCACATGGCCACTGACCAAGTGCCCACCCAAGCGATCCGCCAGGGTAAGGGCTTTTTCAAGATTGACCTCGCCAAGCTCAGTTAACCCCCTGGTTTTGGACAGACTTTCCCGGGACACATCCACGGTAAATCCGTTGGCTGTTTTGCTGATCACCGTCATGCAGGCGCCTTGAATCGCGATGCTGTCACCCAATTGCACATCGGCCATCGGCAAGCCACCTGCATCAATGGTTAATTGAACGCCCGCTGTGGGTTCGGAGCCCAAGGGTTTGATGGAAGTAATACGTCCTACTGATGCCACAATGCCGGTGAACATGGTCTATCGCTGTCAAATTTCAAAATGCTAGTTTAAAGCAAACCGCGACGGCAAACCGAGGCCGGTCGGCCGTCCTACAGGGCAGCCTTGTTTAGCAGCAGGCGCCCGAGGCGCAATCGCTACCCGCTGCGGTTTGATCAAACGGAATCGCACCGCCACACCCTTCAAACAAACCGTAGTGGCGGCTAAAGTCGCCGATAAATTCAAAGTGATCTTTAAAGCGGGTCTCGTGCAGCATCTTCCATGTGTTGCCGCACACCGCAAATACTTTGCCGGTCTGGATCAAATGATGTTTGTCCAGCAAAAAGCCGTGCGGCTGATCCACGATGGTACCTTTGTAAATGACCGCTTGCCCGTAGTCTTCACAGGCCGTTTCCAGATCATCAAGTTTGAATAGACGGTAAGTCGCTGAATAAAACCGGATGTGCCCCAACAAAGCCGCCAGTTTGGGATCGGTGACTTCAAGCGGACGGTCTTGCACCAAACGCGGATCGGCAAATCCATGGCGATTGGCCAGACGCAAAAAGTCATACCAGTACAGCGCACCACTCAAACATTCGCCGTAGAGTACGGGATCGTTGAGCAGCGCTTTTGGAATGCGGCGATCTGCGTACACGTCTGAAAAATAAAACTCACCGCCTGGTTTGAGCAGTCGGTGCACCTGGCGCATGACGGCATCTTTATCCGGGGACAGGTTCACCACGCAGTTAGAAACAATCACATCAAAGCTATTGTCTAAAAGACCCAGCTCGTCCAGCCGCTCAATGTAACCTTGCTTGAAGGTCACGTTGCTGTTGGCATAACCGAAGGCCTGTCGGTGGTAGTCCTCGGTGCGCATGGCCACTTCGAGCTGCTCTTCGGTCATGTCGACCCCGACCACCCGCCCCGTGGGTCCAACCATCTGCGCCAGTGCATACACGTCACGTCCGGAGCCACAACCCAAGTCAAGAATGCTGGCGCCTTTTAATTCGGTAGGGCATACCAACCCGCAACCGTAGTAACGGCTCAGCACATCCTCGTGAATCGTCGAGAGCAGCGGTTTGAGCCAGGCTGGGATCTGTGAAAAATCACAGCAGGCGGTTGTCTTGAGATCGGCGGAGCTTTGCAGTTGCTTGCCGTAATAGTCTTTGACCACCTCATGCATGAGGACACTCCGAAAATAAACACATTTGAAATTGCCCCGGCCATAGAGGGCGGGCGCACAGGTTATAAACGACGCCACCTGCCAGATGGATTCAAATCATACGCCACTGGGTTGGCCTTGGACGCTCCGTGTGGCGGCGATGTGTCCAGATGTAACCGGGGCTAGCTGCAACGGTTTATCGGCGCGTCTAGCGATGTGGCCTGGAGCGGTACACCGGTGCGTGTATCTTGCACGATCGCGGCGATGCCCACCTGGTTTCGGTTCCACCCGGCAGGGATCTGCACCTCCCACTGTTCGGACCAACGCCCATTGATGGCGTAGGGCCCCAGCCACTGGCGCACGACTCGGTCATGGTGGAGCGTCACTCCGCTATTCTCTCCGGCATTTACATGGCTGCTTAACTTGTTCTCGAACACAGCGAGGTAAACCTGTGCACCCGTGCTGGGCAGGGGCAGGGAAGCCAAGACATCGGCCCTGACTGTCAGCGTATTGTTTGTCTCGGAGAGTCCTTGGGCGGTCAGGACAATCTGTACGGGCGATGCGTCTTTGTTGATCTGCCGGACGGTTTGCTCAAGTTGCGATGCACTGCGCCAGTTGCGGTATTCCAATCCGCCCAGCACGACCTGAGGTGTGTAGACCGCGCTGGTATGACCCAGGTTACGGAATGCGTATTGGCGCTCGGTGAATCGCTTTTGGGCATAGGGATCTTTCCAGCCGATGTAATCCCAATAATCTACATGCATCGACAACGCCAGGAATTGATCGCTACTCAATTGCTGGACCGCCTTGCTCAACCATTGGTCAGCGGGTGGGCAGCTGCTGCATCCCTCGGAGGTGAACAGCTCGACAACCGCCACCCGGTGGGCGGGGCTGGTGGCGCTGCAATGGCCTGCCGCCTGTGCAGAGCTCACGGCCAGGGTCGCCATGAGGACAGCCCCTATCCAGACACACCTTTGGGGCCCGGTGTCAACGTGCTTTGCTCTTGATGTCTCTGGGAAGGTGGGTAAGCGCATGACGACTCCTGAAGTTTCCAGATAGTCGTCAGTCCTTTGGCTTTCTTACATCAGGGGGGCTGATATCCTCTGGCGCCGGGCCTGCCTTGTCCTCATAAGACGACAGCACACGGCGTAAAAATTGCAGATTGCTTTTATAGGCTGTGCAATGATCACAGATCATCAGATGAAAACGCAGGTAACCCCGCTGCAAGAGCGGTAGCTGTTCATCTTGTGATTGGGACAGGAGGGTCGCAGCCTCTTTGCAGGTCATCATCCGTGTTGCTCCGCCGGGTTATGGAACCAGTTTTTGTCCAGACAGGCTCTTAACAACATGCGCGCCCTGTGTAATACCACTCCGCAATTGGTCGGCGTCAGTTTCAATTCATTACAAATTTCTGCAGTCTCGAGTCCGAGAAACTCCCGCATCAAGAAGACCCGGGAGGTCTGCGCGGGGAGCTTGTTCATGCAGGCATCAAAAATGACCCAAAACTGATGGTTCTCCAGCGTGGCTTGGGGATTGCCCCAGGTGCTGGGGGCGTCGGGCTGGTCCCAATGCCCGTCCGGTTTAAAAAAGCCGTCGATGGCTTCGTTGGGAATCTCCTGAATCGTGGCCTCATCAATGTAGTCAACACCGTGAACAATCTCGCGTTTTTTAGCGCGAATCACATCAATAATCTTGAATTTGAGGATGGAAAAAAGCCAGGTCTTGATGTGGGAGCGATTCTCGAATTTGCTCAAACCCTCAAAGCCTGCGAGCAGGGTTTCTTGCACCACATCCTCAGCCAGCTCGTTATTACGTAACTGAAGCATCGCAAAACGCAGCAGATCCCGGCGGTAGGGAGAAATTTCATCGACGGACAAAACGCAACCTCATGTCATTTCCAAAGGGAATGTGTTCGATGCAGGCAAACGCCAGCCGCTGTTCAAGCGATGGGACTGGCTCTAACGCGGCGAGGGTTTGCCCTTGCCCAAGCAGGCACGGGGCCTGGTAAATCAGCAACTCGTCAACACAGCCTTCACGAATCAGCGATCCGTTCAGTTTAGCGCCGGCTTCTACATGAATCTCGTTCAGCTCCCGGGCGGCCAGCTGTTTCATGAGCCCAGGCAAATCCACCTTGCCCTGCGCGTTGGGCAGATGCAGTAATTCTGTATCTGGCCCCAATCGTTCACGGGCTGGATCGGGGTTGTCATGGGCGTGGACAATGAGACAGGGACCCGTTTGCAGGATGCGGGCTTGTGGATCGATCTCCAGCCGGCTGTCGATAATGATTTTAAGCGGTTGGCGAGTCGTCTGGATGCCACGTACATTCAGTTGGGGATTGTCTTCTTTGACGGTACCAATCCCCGTGAGAATGGCGCAGGCCTGCGCGCGCCAGTGGTGACCGTCCTGGCGGGCCTGAGGGCCGGTGATCCATTGGCTCGTGCCGTCAGGCAGGGCGGTAAAGCCATCCAGACTGATGGCTGCTTTGAGCCGTACCCAGGGTAGGCCGCGCGTCATGCGAGATATAAAACCCGGGTTCAAGTCACGGGCCTGTGCCTCCAGCAGGCCGACGTGCACCTCAATACCTGCGGCTCGCAGGCGTTCGATACCTTGCCCGCTGACGTTGGGGTTGGGGTCTTGCATGGCCACAACAACCCGCGTAATACCCTGCTTGATCAGGGCATTGGCACAGGGGGGGGTACGTCCGGTGTGGCTGCACGGCTCCAGCGTGACATAAGCGGTTGCGCCTCGTGCCTGAGTGCCCGCTTGCTCGAGGGCAAATACTTCTGCATGTCCAAGGCCCGCTTTGGGGTGAAAGCCCTCGCCAACGAGGTGCCCAGCATTGACAATTACACAGCCGACCCGTGGGTTGGGCGTGGTGGTGTACAGGCCTTTTTTTGCCAGGTCAATGGCACGTTGCATCCAGACGGTATCGTCTGGCGAATACGGATCTGATGGGGGTACAACAGTCA
>DAITMV010000028.1:0-23120 GCA_036834985.1 Burkholderiaceae bacterium
CATTTATGATTGGGCCAAGAAAAACGCCGGGCCGCAGTGGGATGAAGCGGCCAACTCAGGTAGCAAAGACCCGGGCGTGCAATCGGTCAAACGCATTTATGCGTATTACAAACAAAACGGTATCCGCACCGAAGTGATGGGGGCCAGTTTCCGAAACGTTGGGCAAGTCATCGCGCTGGCTGGTTGTGACTTGCTGACCATTAGCCCTGAGTTACTCGCCCAATTGCAAACCATGGGTCAACCGGTACCCGCGAAGTTGTCAGTCGACTGGGCCTTGCAACAGCCCCGCGAGACGTTTGCGCCCGATGAGGCCAGCTTTCGCTTTGGTTTGAACGAGGATGCCATGGCCACCGAAAAGCTGTCCGAAGGGATTCGTGCATTTGTGGCTGACTCCAAAAAGCTGGATGTCATCTTGCAAGCCTCATGAAGATTTGGGTCGATGCCGATGCCTGCCCGGTGGTCATCAAGGAGATTTTGTTTCGGGCAGCCGATCGCTGGCAGATCCAGGTCACCCTGATCGCCAACCAGATGATCAGGGTGCCACCGTCCCGGTGGATCAAAGCGCTGCAAGTACCTTCAGGGTTTGATGTAGCAGACGCGCGCATCGCGCAGGAGGTGCAAGCCGGTGACGTGGTCATCACCGCGGATATTCCGCTGGCCTCTCTGGTCATCGACAAACACGGACTGGTGCTGGACCCACGCGGGGAGTTGCTCGACAAGGGCAATATCGAGGAGCGGCTGAGCATGCGCAATTTTATGGATACGCTGCGCAACAGTGGGGTGGACACTGACGGCCCGGCTGCATTTTCCCATGCGGACCGCAAGGCATTCGCCAACCGTCTGGATGCCTTGTTAGCCAAGCACCATAAACTGAGAGGTAGCGATGGTTTGCCCGTTCAGAACCCACTCGATTAAATGGACACCGGGATGATAGGTCCGGGTCGACATGGCCGCCAATGACAGGGACTTAACCGCACACAGGGTATGACCTGCCGGTACGGTGCAGGTTTTTAACTTAAACACCTTGCGGCCCGTTTTGCCATGGGCCATGGGCCGTATCAACACATAATCCAGATTCATGCCTTGTGCGCTGTTGGCATCATGGCTGACTTCACACCGGACCGTCACTGCGCCACCCAGACGAACCTGCTCTGGTTGTACCGTTGCCTCATGAACAACCCAAGCTGCTTGTATGCCAAACCCCTGGAGCATCAGCGCCTCCGGATGACCGGCCTTGACCAGGCTCCGAAGGGCGTGACGCACCAGACGGCGGCGCGGTGCGGGCGCATCTTGCAACCAGGCCGATGCGGTGTCGATGAGCACGTCCGGGTTATCCTTGCCAATATCGTTGAGGTGGTTGGCCACAGAGCGACGCACGTAATCGGAGGGGTCATCCTTGAGACGATCCAGCAAGGGCAGCATGGGCCCTGGATGTTGTTGAAACGCCCTTAACCGGGGAGCCCACGGCAAGCGCGGGCGCGTCCCTTCGGAAACCAGCCGACGCACATGTTCGCTGGGGTCATTGACCCAGCGCTCAAAGTACTCAAATGTGATGTCGGGATGCTGCTCAATATAGGGACGGATGCTAAATTCGGCTGTAAAGCGTTGCGTCAGCTGGTACTGCAACTCCAACGATACCTGCGGATACGCAAGCCCGTATTTCATGACATAAAACACATGAGGCAGATATACAAAGGGCGTCATGCCATTGCGCAGGGTTTGCTCCAGCACGGGGCCCAAGGAGCGCGTCAGAATATCAGCCGCCACCGGAAACTCGGCCGGCAAATAACGGGCGAGCATATCGGCCATTCGATGGGCCCTGGGCATGAGCTCTAGCTGCTCATACCCAGCGGCTACGTCTTGACAAAAAGCCTCGCCGTCAAAGGCCCCATGTACCGCGGTAATACGTTGAGCAATCTGCGAGGGTACGGATAAACCGTATTTGTGTTTGAGCGGTTCGGCCATGTACCCTCTCTTGATTCCTAATGACGGCTGCTCAGAACCGGTCGGTGATCACGACGTCATTCATTGGCAACTGCCCGGGTTTGGGCCAGGCCGGCTGGGTGCCTTTGCCCACCACCACAAACATGGCGATGGCGTGATCGGCCGGTAAGTTGATGAGTTTGCCGACGGCATCAAAATCAAATCCATCCATAGGGCACGAGTCATACCCCATGCTTTTGGCAGCAAGCATCAGGGTTTGCGCGGCAATGCCACACGAGCGCATGGCCTCGTCGCGCTGCACTTGTTCTTTACCCCGGTAATACTGGTCAATTGCAGGCACCAATATATCAGCCACAGCTTGCGGCGCGTTTTTCCAGTAACGCGACGGCTCTTGATCCCAGGCCTTCAAATTGGCACACAACACAATCAGCAAGGATGCGTCGGTGACCTGAGTCTGGTCCCATGCACAGGTTCGAATTTGCTGACGCAGGGCTTTGTCCTTGACAACAACAAAGCGCCAGTTCTGGATGTTAAATGCCGTGGGGGCCTGCAAGGCTGCGTTGAGCAGCGTGTGTTCTTCCTGCGGGCTCATGACATGGGTGGGATCGTAATGCTTGATGGCACGGCGTTGTGCGATGGCGTCCAGGGTATTCATGTACAAACTCCTGCAAAGGTTGGCGGCTTAAAAATGAACGATGGCTTGGAACATTGTATGAACTCAAGCCACGTCGATCACACAGCACCGAGTTGTCGTAGCTGCATAATGTGTTCGGCGGAATACCCCAGGTCAGCCAGCACTTGATCGGTGTGTTCACCCAACTGCGGCCCCAGCCACTTCGTGCACCCGGGGCTGTCTGATAACTTGGGAACAACCGCCGGAATCCGGATGGTCTGACCGTCCTTAAAAGCGTGGGTTTCAAACATCTGACGGGCGATGAACTGCTCGTCTTTGACAATATCAGCAATGCTGTAAATTTTGCTGACGGGCACCTGCGCGGCGTTGAGCAACTCAACGGCCGCATCAATATCAACCCCGTTGCACCAGTTTTGAATGGCGCCGTCAATCGCTTGAACGGCCCGGGCACGTCCGTCATTCTGCGCGAGCGCCGGGTCATTGGCCATATCCGCGCGGCCGATGGCGGTCATCAGGCGTTTAAAAATCGCGTCGCCATTGCCACCAATCACCACATGCCCGCCATCCCGACAGGTGTAGGTATTCGACGGTACGATGCCGGGCAGTGCGCCCCCCGTTCGTTCACGAACCACGCCAGCCAGGTCATACTCGGGCAGCATGCTTTCCATCATGTTAAAGACAGACTCATACAAAGCGACATCAACCACCTGGCCGCGCCCCGTGCGATGACGATGCTGTAGCGCCGCCAAGGCACCGATCACTGCGTGCAAGGCAGCGAGCGAATCGCCAATCGAAATGCCAATGCGCACCGGCGCCCGATCCGGGTGGCCTGATACATAACGCAATCCACCGATGGCCTCGGCAATCCCCCCGAAGCCCGGGCGATCCCGGTAAGGGCCCGTCTGCCCGTAGCCGGATAAACGCACCATGATCAAACCGGGGTTGAGCTTGGATAACTCCTCAAAACCCAGCCCCCATTTTTCCATTTGTCCGGGGCGGTAATTCTCGACAATGATGTCTGCCTGCTCGGCCAGTTGGCGCGCCACCTCCAGACCTTGCTCGCTTTTCATGTTTAAAGTGATGGACTTCTTGTTGCGCGCCTGCACCGCCCACCACAGAGAATTGCCTTCGTGCAGCACCCGCCATTTGCGAATCGGATCACCTTGCCCAGGGGCCTCTACCTTGATCACATCGGCACCAAACTCTGCCAGCATGCGTCCGGTGAATGGCCCAGCAATGAGAGTACCCAATTCGAGCACTTTGATACCGTCAAGCGCGCCGGGTTTGAGGCCCTCGGGCGTTGTGTGACTGGCCTTTGTCGAGGAGGCGTTTGAGTTGTCAGACATCGGTTGAATCCGTAGAGACTGTACGACGATCCATCAGGGCACGGGCCACGGTCCCGGGGTCGGTGTATTCCAGTTCGCCACCAATAGGGACTCCGCGTGCCAGGCGTGATACCTTCAGGCCCAGCGCCTTGAGGCGTTCACTGAGAAAATACGCGGTGGCCTCGCCTTCGTTGGTGAAGTTGGTGGCCAGAATCACCTCTTGCACCAAACCATCCTGTGCACGTTCGATCAAATGAGTAATCGCAATATCGTTCGGAGATACGCCATCCAAGGGAGAACACTTGCCCATCAAAATAAAGTACAGCCCTTTGTAGGTGGCAGTCATTTCGATGGTAAGCATGTCGGCCGGGCTTTCAACCACACACAGCAAGCGGGGGTCACGGCCCTCATCTGAGCAAATGGAACACACATCGTGTTCGGTGAAGGAATTGCATCGAATGCAGTGGCGTGTCAGGCGGGCCGCATCCACAAGCGCCTGGCCCAAGGTGGCGGCGCCCTCACGATCATTTTGCAGCAAGTGAAACGCCATGCGCTGAGCCGACTTGGGTCCCACGCCAGGCAGGCGTCGCAGACTGTCGATCAGATGCACCAGTTGAGGCGGGGTATGGCGATCCACTTTGTTCATGCAGCTGCTTTAGAAAGGCAGTTTGAACCCGGGTGGCATGGGAAAGCCCGAGGTGATGGAGGCCATTTTTTCCTGCATCAGGGCTTCGGATTTTCGGACACCATCGTTAAACGCTGCGGCCACGAGATCTTCGAGCATGTCTTTGTCATCTGCGAGCAAGGAGGGATCGATGCTGATGCGTTTGACATCATGCTTGCAGGTCATCACCACCTTGACCATACCGCCACCGGATTGGCCTTCGACCTCAAGACGCGAAAACTCGTCTTGCATGCGTTGCATGTTTTCTTGCATTTGCTGGGCTTGTTTCATCAAGCCGGCCATCTGATTTTTCATCATGGCAATTCTCCTAGGTTGATGCGTTGTTTGATTCGTGACGCTTGCGTGGGTAACGGTTGTTAATGGGCAGGGCGTATGCTGCCGGGTACCACGCTGGCTCCCATTTGCGATTTGAGATCCGAAATAAAAGGATCAGCCTCAATCACGGCATGTGCGTCGCGTAATTTTTCTGCATGCTGGGCGCTGGCCACCGCGTGCGCTGTGCGCTGCGCCTGACCCACTTCAAAGATAATTTTGACGGGGCAATCAAAACGCTGCTCCAGCAATTGCTGCACCTTGCTGGCAATACTGGCCTCTGCAAAGGTTTTAATCGGAACCCGCAAGGTCACCAGCAGTGTAGCGCCATCAATTTTGCAGCCGACCCATTCGCTTTGCTGCAAGCACTGGCGTGCCAGACCAGAGGCCGGTAAGTCAGCCGCCAATTGAGGCCAGGACTCTGCATCTGAATACGGATGGTCAACCAATGCCGCGGCCCGGCTCAACGGCTCAGCGGCGGCGACTGGCGCGGACGGTTGACTCACGGGTTTGTTCGTGACAGCAGGCCGTACGACCGGTGGTGCAGCCTGTGGTGGTACCTGACCACCCTGCTGCCCCGCAGGGGCGAACGCCAGCATGCGCAGCAGGGCCATACCAAATCCGGTGGACTCATCCGGCGCCAGATACAGCTCGGACTTGGCATGCGTGGCAATTTGATAAACCAGTTGCAATTCGTCCGGGGTAAAACGGTCTGCCAGGGCGAGAAGCGCCTGCGCTTCGGCATCCTCTTGAATGACTGACGGCACAATCGACGCCACGGACAAGCGGTAACTCAAGGACGCCAGATCAGACAGCGCGGTGGCAAACGGCAAGCTGCGAATCTGCATGTCGCCAACGATCCGCAGCAAGGCAGCGCCATCCCGATCGGCCAGCGCGTTCAAAATGTCATGTAAATGCTGGGCATCTACCGCACCAAGCATTTGCCTGACCGCATCGCCGCTGAGCTGGCCTGCGCTGTAGGCAATTGCCTGATCGGTCAGCGACAAAGCATCCCGCATGCTGCCCTGCGCCGCGTGGGCGAGCAGCTTGAGGGCAGGCGGCTCAAAGCTCACGCCCTCGGCGGTGAGCACTTTGTCGAGGTGCTCAGTGATGCGATCGGGAGGCATTTGCTTGAGGTTAAATTGCAGGCATCGTGACAACACGGTCACCGGGATTTTTTGCGGATCGGTGGTGGCCAGAATAAACAGGATGTGTGGTGGCGGCTCTTCCAGCGTCTTGAGCATGGCATTAAATGCCGAGTTCGACAGCATGTGCACTTCGTCGATCACATACACCTTAAAACGCCCGGCGGTGGGTGCATACATCGCATTTTCCAGCAAGGTACGCATTTCATCGACGCGGGTATTGGTGGCCGCGTCGACCTCCAGCAGGTCTACGAACCGGCCTTGATCAATTTCCTGACAGGCTTGGCATTGGCCGCATGGTGTGGGCGTGATGCCGGTTTCGCAGTTGACTGACTTGGCTAATATGCGGGCAATGGTCGTTTTGCCCACCCCTCGGGTGCCTGTGAACAGGTAGGCATGATGAAGCCGCTGAGTCTGCAGCGCATGATGCAAGGCCTTTACAACGTGTTCCTGCCCAACTAGGGTGGAGAAGTCACGTGGTCGCCATTTACGGGCTAAAACATGAGTAGTCATAGGCTGTGGCGCATCAGGGGGCGCGCGGGTTTGCGCAACTTAAGGGAGGTGGCGAGCCTGAACCCCGGCACTGGCTTTACGGTTGTGGCTGCTTCCTTCCGGACCTGACCAGGTTGGCCGCTAGACCATGCGGGGAGGCCCGCCGATTGAGATTCTATCACTGTCAGACAGGAATTATTTCCGCGTGTCGGGTAATGAGCCAGCTTTGCAGGGCCAAAGGCTGTCCAAGCGCCTCGTTTTGTTTTAATAAGGTCTTTTGCATCAGCCACTTATACTCATCCAATTGTTTTTTATAGCCAGCCAGCTGATCAGGCGCTACGGCCCATTTGAAGTCCAGCAGATACCAGTCGCAGCCGCCGGATACAGGACGGGCGATGATCCGGTCAGCCCGGGCCGTTCGGGCCACGCCGTCCTTGGCCAACAACCACTCCCATTCAACCCAAGTATGACAGTCATCCCCCATGAGCAACGCGCCCAATTGCGGGCTGTCGATCAAGGTCTGGGTAGCGTTTTGAATCTCTTGCAGTTGGGCGTCATTTAAGCCGCGACACAAAGGCTCCACCTGTGGCCAGGCACCGCGCCACCACGCCTGAAAATCAGTCCAGGCCAAGGGTGAAAGGTATTGGACGCTGGCGTGCCATGCGATGCCTTGACGACGCGCCACCGAGTCGTCCGCCTGCATCACCTGACCGACCCTCCACGGCCCCTCATCGACACGAGGGTGTGCAGCCGGTATCGCAGCGCTTAAGGCGGATAAGTCGGGCAATGGCTTCCACTGCCAGGCGGTGGTTTGACCCAGCGCTTGCAACGCTACGCCCGACGCTTGGACATGTGGCCATTGGTCGTGAACAAAGGAGGCGCAGGGTGTCAAACGTTCGTACCAATGGGCTTTGCTGCTGGTTGGAGTCTTAAAACCCGAGACGTGGATACATCGCCGGGCACGTGTCAGCGCCACATACAACAGGTGATCCGCCTCATCGGCGTCGGCCTGTTGTTCTTGCGCCATCCACTGTCTGCGCGCCCCGACCGGTGCTTGGCCACTGGACAGGATCGACAGGTGAGTCGGGGTGTCCTCTCCTGCAGGCCAGACTGTCAACCAGTCCAGTTCGCTGTTGGCGCCCTCTTTGGGTCCGCAGGCCGACACCAGCCAGACATGTTCGGCCTCCAACCCTTTGGCACCATGTACCGTCAGGATGCGGGCACAATCGGCTTCGGCCATCAGTTCGACGTCCTGAGGCTGGTACTGGGCCAGGCGTTTCGCCTGCTCAATGGCCTCGGTGATGGTCGGAAACCGGCCCTGATTCAAGTTGAGCGCCCAATTGAGCATCCAGGTCCAATGCGATTGCGCCAGTCGGCGTTCAATCACGGGCGCCCGGGCGGTGTAACGCTCAATGGCCTGGGTGTGATTGATAATATGATCAAGCACATCATGTAATGGCACGCGCTGGGCCATTACATGCCACTGGGCGATGGTCTTGACCAACGATACGTCTTGCGGTTGTACGGATTGTTGCAGCAAGTCCCACACCGAGTAGCGATGTGAAGGGTGGGCATCAACCGCATCCTCACGATCCACCGGCACCTGACGATGCTGCATGGCGGCATCAAGCAGCCGCTGGACCAGTTCATCGGAAATACCGAGTAACGGGCTGCGCAATACGGTGAGCAAGGAGAGACTGTTGTAGGGCGAATGCAGCACCCTCAACAGGGCCAGGGTGTCTGTCCACAACAGCGAGTTAAAGCGACCGCCCTTGTTGTTGACCGTATGCGAGATCCCCAGTGCTTGAAGCGCTCGGCTGACCGGCTGGGCCGCCGCATGGGTGCGAACCAATAAGAGTACGTCTTTCCAGCTGGAGACAACACCCGTTGCGCGCATGTGGAGCAATTCACGCGCGATATGCAGCGCCTGCGCCCAATTCGGGTCTGAATGATCTTCTACGGACAAGACTGGGTACAGGTGCAGACCACTGCGGCTGTGGGCCGTCATGGCCGGCATAGGCGAGGAGTCAAATGCCGTATGTGGCCGAAAAATTGTTGAACCCAGACAGCGTTCAGGCTCAAACGCTTTGTTCACCACCTCAACCACCGCCTGTGAACAGCGACGGGTCTGGTCAGTCGGCCAGACATCGGCATTAAAGCGCTCTTTCAAAAAGGCCTTGGCATGGGAAAACAATCGCGCGTCGGCACGGCGAAAACGATAAATCGATTGTTTGGGATCTCCCACCAGGAAGATGCTGGGTGCATCCTGGCTGTGATACTCCGCCAACCAGTACTTCAGCACCAGCCATTGCACCGGATTGGTGTCTTGAAACTCATCCACCAGTAAATGGCTGATACGGTAATCGAGCTTTTGTTTGATATACGGCCCCAGTGTCTCGTCTTTTAACAAGCGCAAGGCCGTCAACTCCAGATCGTCAAAATCGCATATCCCTGCATGCGCCTTTTGCTGGGCATACCGGTTCATCAGGTCGTTGGACAAGCTCAACAGATCTATGGTGGTAATGCAATCGGACTGGTCATCAGCCTTGGACAGCGCGTAAACCCATTGGCCCTGCACCTGCTCCCACAATTGCGCAAACAGGGCCGGATCACCGGCGACCTTGTTTTGCAGCATGGGTTTTGAATAATTGAGTTTACGCAGCCCCCCCTCCTTGGTCATCAAGGTGTTATGCGCTGCGGAAACGAGTGTTTTGGCGTGAGTGGTGGCATCTCCTTTATATGCTGTTAATGCCATTTCCAGGTCGCGGGCCATCGTTTGCTGGGTGGGCGTACCCTGGCCCAGATATTGAGCAAGGGTTTGCATCTGCGCCAGCCAATTTGCATCGCTCAGGAGGGCAACAGGCCAATGCGCATCAGGCCTCAGATCAAATTGGTTGAACAAATGATCAGCCATTCGATCGAGTGTTTGCCCCTCCATGTACAGACCAATCGCCGTGCGGTTATTCAATACGGACATCAGCAGTTTGCGCAAGGTGAATAATCCCGCCTTGGCAGCCAGTCGATCAAAGGCCTGAACCCCAGGAGCATCAGCAGACTCATGCGACAAGGATTCGAACAAATCATTGATGGCCACATCCTGCCAGTACTGGGCCAGCTCGGTCGGCTCTGCCTGTCGCGAAAACCCGGACTGAAGCGGTGCCATTTGACACAAGGAGGCAAACCATCCATGAAAAGTGTCGATCGCGACACCTTTAGCGCTTCCAAATACCTCGTCAGCCAAGATACGTGCCCGGGCGCAATGGGCGGGCGTTGGCTCTACAGCGCGCTCAGCCAGCAATGCGATCAAGTCCTGTTCATTGGCCAAGGCGCACTGCACCAACAGATGCTCCAGACGTTCGCGCATTTCCTGCGCCGCCTTGCGTGTAAAGGTGATGGCCAGCATCTGTTCGGGCTTGACTCCAGCCATCAGGAGACGGAACAGCCGTGTGGTGAGCAACCAGGTTTTACCGCTGCCGGCGCAGGCCTCGATCACCACGGACCGACGAGGGTCTGTGGCAGCATATTTAAGTTCAACTGCATCACGCATCGCCGCTGCCCTCACCATCTTGTGTATAGAGCGATGCGGCGTTGGCCCACCACCCGGCCCGGCAAGACCCCGCCACCGCACAGTAGGTGCACGCCTCACCAGGCTGCGGCACAGCAGGGTCGCCGTGCGCGAGCGCCTGTATCTGCCCAGACGTACGTTGCGCCCACTGGTCGCCCCAGGTGAGCGCTTCCTCAGGCTTGACCACGGGTATCCACTGCACCCGCTTTTTATCTACATTCAAAAACATCAGCTCAGCCTCGGAGGGCTTGCCCTCCTGGCCCAGCAGCCATTGGTAGGCGGGCAATTGAGGCCAGCGCAGTGGATCATTTGCCTGGCGTTTGACGCTGTTCTGACTGTTCGTTTTAATGTCCACCACAGTCTGTTCATAGGGTCGTTCGGACACACCGGTTGAGCGTTGTTCAAGACGGTCGATGCGACCGTGAATCAAGACGGCCTCCGTATCACACGCACCCCAGCGCAAGCGCCGTTCCGCAGGTAACTCCTGCGCCAGCACCGCCCAACCCGCCTTGGCACGCGCAACTAATTGAGTGAGGGTCTGCGCCGCGGTGTTGACCCACTCCCATCGCATCGCAAACAAGGCGGGACGCTGTTCAGCGGGATATCCCGACCAAACCTGCTCAAGGGCTTTATCCATCGCAGCCAGTAAGACACTGTAGGGTTTGTTGATTAAATCGGTGTAATGGGTTTGCCGGTGAAACTGCTCAATCACTGCGTGTATTAAATCGCCTCGATCACGCGCATCGGGCCCTGTTTCGATGGCTGGCTCATCCTGCCACCAAGACGCCCGCAACAAGGCAAAACGCAAGGTACACGCCGCTAGGTCCCCCACCGCTCCAACGGAGTAACGCAGCCCTCCTTTGAACGCAGCGGGGGTCAAATGCAAGTTTGACAGCGCTGCGGCCGGTGTCCCCGTCAGAGCCAGCTCGGAGACCTCCCAAGGCACCAGCCAAGGTTGAGCCCGGTCACGGGGGTGCTGCGCCCAGTGCAGGCCCATACGCTCAAGCACACCGAGAACCGCCTGTTGCTGACCGTCCTCGGTATGCGCTGCGGTCAGAACACACAACTCGTGGTGGCTCATGATATCGATCAATGCCGCAAGCTTTTGCTGGCGAGCCAACGTGGGGCCGGGCAAACCCAGCTCGGCCGCCACCGCTGGCGGCAGTAAACCTGGGGGTGAAGGAATAAAATGCCGGTCCGCGCAGCCCAAGACCAGCACCGCATCAAACCGCTGCAAATGAAGTGACAACAAAGGCATCATACGAACGGGACTGGATACATCTTGCGCCCTGAACCGCCCCTGTTCGCATGCGTGTTCGAATACCACCGCAAATTGCCCCGCTGTCATGGCACGATCACTGCCGGCACGCGCCAGCATCCGTAGCACTTCGATACACCCTAGCCCGGCGCGATCAGCCTGCAAGGCCTGGGCACTGCCCAAGTCCTGCAACAAGAGCAACAGCGCACTGGCCCAGTCAGACAAACCCCTGGAAGCATCGCTTGGGTGCTCGCCCCCGGTCCATTGTTCAATCGCTGCTTGATAGGCCAACCATCCTGAGACGCCAATCCGTTGCGCATGGGAGGCGATGGCTGGCCAAGCGTCCCCCCAAGCTGACTCGGACCATTTACGTAACAGGGACTGCCGGGTCGCAGAGTCGCTTAACCAGCGCCACTCGGGCAACCATTGATCATCAAGCAGGCTCAACCACAGCGATCCGGACCGTTGCTGCGCAAACCGTATCCACAACAATAACCAACCTGCCGCGCGTGTTGTCGACAAACGCCAGCCGGTGCGATCGTCCATCAGCACGCCACAGGACTCCAGCTTGGCCCGCACCCGCCTCGCCAATACCCGATCCACCACGGCAATGGCGATGTTGTGTATGCGGGGATCGGCCAGCCACTGCAAAATGATCATCGCCGCACCATGCGCCTGTGATTCGGCGTCAGGCGTGCGCAACAAGCGCGTATGGCGGGTCAACCCCACCCAGTTGGACATGGGGTCTACCGGTGTTTGTACATCCAGGCAGGTCACTGCTTTGTCGTCAGCCTGCTGATGCACCCACCAGTGCGCCAGCGGTTCGCCATCCCACACCCAGATCACTTCAAGGGCCTGGGCCCATCCGGGATGGGGCGGCGGGCCTGGCAAGAGACGCTTCAATTCATCGTGGTACAAATTGGCAACCGCCGTAATGACCGCTGCCTCGGGCCCAGCCGCATGAGCGCTGGACTGATACGTCGCCAAGGCCTGTTCGGAATTGGGCGAGGCCAGCACATATTGTGTGGCCAACTCCAGGTATTCCTGTGCCAAAGCCCACCGCTGACGCATGCCCAGGGCGCCCACCAACTGTGGATATTGGGCCAGCACTTCGTCTACATCGCTGAGCAAACGCAACTGCAGCGCCTCATCGCGGTGATCGCTCAAACGGTCCACACTGATGATGCAGGGGCTGTTAACCACCTCAAAGCCTTGTCCCGTCCAATACTCAGCAAGGGCCTGACGTAAGGGCGCCATATGTTCGACCCGGGGAACCACCCAGGCACAACACTGCATTTGCTGTGCTGTCCGCGTAGCAGCCATGGACGCGATCCAGCCAGCCCAAGGGCCTGCAGGCATGGGGATCAGGCCCCCCTCAAGCTCCTTGATGGTGACCTCGGAGGCCTCATTGGGGGTGTCAAACAAGGCCAACTGTGATGAACCGGGATTTTTTTTCATTCTGACAAAAAGTCTATTTTCCATTTAAAACAAATACTTAATGCCCCATAAGCACAATTTATCGCTCCGATACATGCTACACATTGGCACTTTTTTTTTATTCACTGTAACATCACACAAACTTTTATCAGCTTACTTCCCTCGCCGTTCTGGCCAATGACCCGAATCCCTCGATGCTTGGCACTTACAACGACTGGTGATGGATTGTTTTTTTAGAGGACTTGCATGAGCAGCGACCTGATCAAACACGTCAGTGACGCATCTTTTGAATCAGATGTTTTGAAAGCCGATGGCCCTGTTTTGGTGGACTATTGGGCCGAATGGTGCGGGCCTTGCAAGATGATCGCCCCCATTCTGGACGAACTGTCCAAGGACTATACCGGCCGTCTGCAAGTTGCAAAGATGAACGTCGATGAAAATTCCGCTACGCCTGCCAAGTTCGGTATTCGTGGCATCCCAACCTTGATGTTGTTCAAGAATGGGGCTGTGGTTGCTACCAAAGTAGGGGCACTGTCCAAGTCGCAGCTCGTGGCATTTATTGATAGCCACCTGTAAGCAGACCCAAGCCTAAACCCTTCAGGGTGGTGCTTCTTGTACCACCCGTCCTCCACAATCCCTCCTGAAGCTCTCTTAACACCTCGGTTCGTTAACAACACCTTCCGTACACAAGGCAAAGGCCTTCTACACGTATATGCACCTGTCAGAACTCAAAGCACTCCACGTATCACAACTGCTCGAGATGGCCGCCAGCCTCGAGATTGATAACGCCAACCGTTTGCGCAAACAGGAACTCATGTTTGCCATTTTGAAAAAACGGGCCAAAAACGGCGAACAGATTTACGGCGATGGCTGCCTGGAAGTGCTCCCTGACGGGTTTGGCTTTTTGCGCTCCCCTGAAACGTCGTACCTGGCCAGCACGGACGATATCTACATATCCCCCAGCCAGATTCGTCGCTTTAACCTGCACACCGGCGATTCGATTGAGGGTGAGGTACGCACCCCCAAAGACGGCGAGCGCTACTTTGCGCTGGTCAAGGTCGACAAAGTCAACGGCGAAGCCCCTGAGGCCTCCAAACATAAAATCCTGTTTGAAAACCTCACACCGCTGCATCCAAACATTCCGATGACCTTGGAGCGTGATATTCGCTCCGAAGAAAACATCACCGCCCGCATCATCGACATGATTGCCCCGATCGGTAAAGGCCAGCGCGGATTGCTGGTGGCCTCTCCCAAATCCGGTAAAACGGTGATGCTGCAACACATCGCCCATGCCATCACCACCAACCATCCAGATGTGGTGCTGATTGTTCTGTTGATCGACGAGCGTCCTGAAGAAGTGACCGAGATGCAGCGCTCAGTCCGCGGCGAAGTGGTCTCGTCCACCTTCGACGAACCCGCCACACGCCACGTACAAGTGGCTGAAATGGTGATCGAAAAAGCCAAACGCCTGGTTGAGCACAAAAAAGACGTGGTGATTTTGCTCGATTCAATCACCCGCCTGGCCCGCGCCTACAACACCGTGGTCCCCGCCTCAGGCAAGGTACTGACCGGCGGCGTGGACGCCAACGCCCTGCATCGCCCCAAGCGATTCTTTGGCGCGGCACGCAATATTGAAGAAGGCGGTTCGCTGACCATCATCGCCACCGCGCTGATCGATACCGGCAGCCGCATGGACGAAGTGATTTACGAAGAATTCAAAGGGACGGGCAATATGGAAATCCATATGGAACGTCGCCTGGCTGAAAAACGCGTCTATCCGGCCATCAACATCAACCGATCCGGTACACGTCGCGAAGAGCTGCTCATCAAGCCCGAATTGCTGCAAAAAATCTGGGTGCTTCGCCGCCTCCTGCACGATATGGACGACATCCAGGCCATGGAATTTTTGTTGGACAAGCTCAAACAAACCAAGTCAAACCATGAGTTTTTTGAACTGATGCGTCGCGGCGGCTAAGCAACGCGGTACAGCCCAGGAGAACGTCGGTGGGCATCCCCCATCGACAATCCAACTTTTTTCGATTTATTGAATCTGTTTTGCCCCTCCTCTCGTTATAAGTAGTACAAGTAAATGTCTGCACATCAATTCATTTGGCGATGCAACAACAACACAGAGGAGCTAGAGGATGTTCAAGTTGAAAACCACCCCAGCCGTGGTTGCGATGGCGCTGGGTACCGTACTCCCCCTGACTTTACAGGCACAAACGCTGCCCGCACCGGGCTTGCCGTCCCTTACAACCCCGGCACCGTGCACTGCGCTGTCCTGTGTAGGCTCCTTTGAACAACCTTTTGTTGAGCCGGTGATATACAGCCGATCCCTGGCGGATGATCGAAACCCTAATCTGCAGGGCACACCGTCCGCTGAAAAATGTATAACCGACCCCAAAACCGGTCTGAAAAAATGCAAGCCTGCAGCCGGTACCATTTCCGCGCTGCCTGATGGCCGTTTTCTGTATTTCAATGCGCTCGAAGGCACTGAAAACTTTGAATTGTCGATCCTGGTTGATTTTGGTCAGAAGGCCATCAACGACCAAACCCGCGTCCTGACCATTCCCAAAGGCAATAATGGCTCCCAAGCCACCTGGAAACGTCCTTTCCCAGTTGATGCAGGCGCCAACCCGACCGGCTACCCCAATACCGAATTAATTCCCGGCACCACCAACAACAAGACCAACGGTGCCAGCGGTGCCCTGTTTTGTGCGGACGTCGTCATGCTGGCCGATGGCCGCGTGATGGCGGTGGGTGGTACGGACTACTACAGCGAACCCGGTATTAACGGTTCGCCGTTTGGATTGACCGAATTGGAAGGCATACGCAACGCCCGCATCTTTAACCCGGTCAATAATATGTGGGCGCAAGCGGCGTCCATGACTTACGGACGCTGGTACCCGTCGCTGGTCACCCTGCAAGACAGCAAGGTGTTTGTTGCCAGTGGCGTCACCAAACTGCTCAAACCCATCTATCCGCAGGCACCGTATCAGTCAGGCCGCAATGTGGTCCAGACAGAAACCTATGACCCGGCCGCCGACAAGTGGACCGAGAACGGTGCGCTCGCGCAACGCTCACTCCCGTTGTTCCCACGCATGCATCTGTTGCCGAACGGACATGTGTTTTATAACGCAGGGGGCCAGGCCTTTAACCCATTTGGTCAAAGCTATGACCAGGCCCTGTGGAACATCGCTGCCACGTACAACCCGGCCACCAAAAAATGGTCTGACCTCGGGTATGCTGGCTTTCCGCTCAAATTCAGCGATGCCGGCTTGCAGGATTTAAGCCACGCACTGAATATCACCAACCCCGGGATCGCCGCCAGCTTGATGAATACACTGACGGGTGCTGCGGCCAAGAGCCCAACCGCCTTGATGAGCCTGATTACAGGCTCAGGCGTGAGCAGCGGCAAGCTGCCGTTGACTGTGGATCAGATCGTAGGCAGCGGCATGCGTGGTTCCACATTCTCGATCATGTTGCCCATGCAACCAGATACCAATGGTCAATATTCCACCGCCCGGTTCTTGACGGCCGGTGGCGTGTTGACAGGCGTTGCCGCCACCTCGCCTGGTTTGTATACCGCGACGGCGTTGTCACGGATTGACACCGTGCAAACTCAGTTGGATGCCGGGCAAGACCCAGCCAAATCATCCATCGCCGGCTACACCTCAGAAATGACTGGCTCGATGAAAACACCTCGCTGGTATGGTACCGGCGTGCTGTTGCCCGACGACAGCGTGATGGCCTTCAGTGGCGCGGACCGTGATGGCGTGGTGGGCCCTGGCCTGGAACGCGCCATCAAAAGCGCTGAGCGTTTTAACCCCAACACCAAGACTTGGGAAAAAATGGCAGTGGCATCACACCCACGGACCTACCACAACACAGCCATCTTGATGCCTGATGGTCGCGTGCTGGTAGGCGGCCACGCGCCAATCTCCACCCTGTATCTGAAGAACATCAACCTGGCCCAGTTCGGTTTAGGCCCCAATGACGGCCGTGACCCCTCGTTTGAAATCTACAACCCACCGTATGTATTTGCAGCCAATCGGCCCAAGATTCAAACAGTGAGCAAAGTCGGCAACGTTGCGAGTGGTCCACAGACCGAGCAGATCGTCGGTATCTACAAGCTTGGAGATGCATTAAAGCTGACCTTGGCAGGTGGCGACAAGGTGGATTCGATTGCTCTAGTTCGCCACACCACCTTGACACACTTGGTTGACGGGGACCAGCGCAGCATCCTGATTCCTGCCACCGCGATTACTCAAAACGGTGCGTCCGTCAGCTTTGCACTGCCCACCCAAAAGGCCGTGATGCCCCAGGGCGCGTACATGATTTTTGTTCGAATCAAAGGCCAGGACGGTGGTAACCGCACGGTACTGATCCCCTCTGAATCCAAAACTATTTTTGTACAGCATTCATAAAGCGACACTATGAAGAAACGACTTTCACGCAAGGTATTGCACCTTGCGTGTTTTTTTTTGCTCGGCCAGTTCTCGATGGCGCCTTCGGCATTTGCACACGCCGACCACCCCTCCACGATAGTGCCGCTGTTTAATAACTTGTCTCAGTTGCCAAGCGGCGTCACGCTGTCGATCGTCAAATCAGTGGATCATCAACTGGTGATGCGCAACACGTCCACACACACGGTTGAAGTACTTGACGATTCGGGACGTGCCTTTATACGGGTTGAACCACAGGGCGCGTATGTGGATGTGAACGCCGTAGCACTGTATCGCACACAGGGTCCTATTGGCTCCAAAGTGCCTGATCGTATCGCCGACGGCAAAGCTGCAGCCGACTGGAAAAAGGTTTCTGAACCATCTGAGTTTGGTTGGTTTGATGAGCGCATCCGCATCAAAGACCTGGAAGACGCAGATCCCCGTTCGCTCAAGTCCCACGCAAAACCATACACCAGTCCGTCCGGGCAACATCTGGTCAGTCTGGGAACGTTTATGATTCCGGTACGGATTGACGGGCAGCCCCTGCGTTTGCGGGGCAATAAAATACTGGCCCCTGAACCCACCGGCCTGTGGCAACAGCAATTACTGAAAGAGCCCGATTGGCCTGAGGTCAGTGTCATTGTGGCGACAGGCGGAGCGCCTGCAGTGATATTGAAAAACGAGTCGCCACGCGAGGTGACCGTCATGGACGATGCCCATCAGCCGCTTCTTAGAATATCCAGTGCTGGGGCGTACGGTAACACCTCACACCCGTGGTGGCCCCGTCTGAATATCGCAGGCAGCGGCTCTGGTGATCCACTTGACGCAGGCCAGACGCAATCGACTGAGCGCTGGGTCAAAGACAGTGACGGCAATCAACTGCCCTGGGTAGATCCTCGTCTGCGTACCTTTGACTCACCTCTGAGTCAGACCAACACCGCCAAGCCAGGTACTCAGGAGGCCTGGAGCATTCCTTTGCTGCGCGCTGCAGACGAACTGAACCCAGCGAGCGCCTTCACACTACAAGGCACCCAGACCTGGACTGTATTTAAACCCCCGGCATCGGGACGTACCCGCTCCGTCACTCCAGCGGCTGGGCGCACTCCGCATCCGCTGCATTGATCTGACAGCGAACCTTCCTCATCAAGGTCAGGGTTCGCTTGTCGTAGATACCCTCATCACGCAGAGCGATACGGGCCTCACGCATCAACGTTGAATAGTCTTTTTTCTCTGCATCGTTGATATCCATCCAGACGTTATTGGGCACTTCGGCTTCGATTTTTTTGATCACCCCCAAGGCCTGATCAAACTGGCTGGCCACGTAGGTGCGCATTTTCTGGCCTGTTCCCGGCGGAAATGCGTCTTTGTCCAGTACGATCTGCAAGGTCAACTGGGCAATCGGAAACCTGACAATGGCCCCCTTGGTGCCCATCCCCCGGAACAACTCCAGGGGTCGGTAGGCCACGGCGGGAGCGGCAATAATATCGACCGACCCGTTATTGAACTTGGGGCCAAAGTTGGTGATGTCCGCCGACACAGGCTGTGCGCCGATTTTCTGGATCAGTTTGGCCTGCGCCTTGTCGTAATCAAGCGCAACGATTTTTTTGCCTGAAGCCTTGGCCAGTGTGTTGATAGCGCGGTCATTCACATAAATGTAAGCAGCCCCAAAGGGCAAAATGCCGCCGATTTCGTATTTGCCAACAACCATCAGCTTGGCCAGTTTGGGGTCCGACATGTTCACGATCGTCGTGCGCAGGGCATCGTAGGTGGGCAATGCACCAATCGAATCAATGGACCCGGTAAAACTGTTAAACGCGCGGGTCCGCAGGCCCGTTGCTACCAGTCCCTGACAGCCACCGGTTTTAAACTCTTCCATCGCCACACGCTCATCAGTAAATACAACCGGCGTAAACGGGTAGCCCTGCCGTTGCGCTTCGAGCTGGTAATCCTTGGCCACACCAAAAATCGGGCCATTGGCCCCCAAAATGTCAAATACACACATCTTGTTGACTTTATCGGCTGCATGAACGGCGCTGGTCGAACACAACGCCGTCAAGATGGTAATGAGTACTTTGTTCATGATGATGCCTTCAGGTTACCGGCCACGGTGGATCGGAGCGTCACTATTTGGCGAATATTGATCAAGGTTTTTTTCATGAAACGCCGATAGATCAAACCCAAAAATACGGTCTGAAATATAAACGCCTGCGCTGGCTTAAACGCGCTGTCTTTAAGGTAAAAGCGGTAGCGCCACGTCAGTTGAGTCCCCTCATCAACCGCTTTGAACTCAAATCGGCCTTGTGCGCGATCAGTCCACCCGATGATGGGCTGCGAAAATCCGCGCCCTTCGTAGGCAATTTGCCGGTTGGGCTGAAACGTCAACAGGGTTTCTTCAATCTGGGCGCCGTCGGCAAAGCGAAGGCGTTGCTTGGCACCGGGATAGTTCCAATCACCATCGGTTAAAGGGGTGATCTCCAGTAACTTGGCGATCAAGGCGTCACTGTGCAGGTAACTGGTAGGGTCCAGTTTCGAAAACAAGGCAAAGCAATCTTGCAGTGGTGAATCAATGACGATGCTTTCGGACATCTCTAACGGTCGGTCGTCCACGGACCCTCTCCTTTTGTCTCCGCCAGCCTTGTTTTAGTCTGTTGATGGCTGTGGTGTGTTGTTTTAATACGTCCGGAAACGGCCATGACTTGGCTCTGATTTATTCCGGATGTGACCCGATTGTTACGCAGAAAACCTCACAGCACAAGGGTTTAACATCAAACCCAAGGCGAGTGCTTAACTCGGTCCGCGTGCACGATCTGCTGCGAACTGCACGGTAAATGCCTCAAAATGGTCTTGCTCAATGGCCTTGCGCATGTCGGCCATCAAGGCCAAATAATAGTGCAGGTTATGAATGGTATTGAGCTGAGCCCCCAGGATTTCCTTGGCTTTATCCAGGTGATAGAGATAGGCCCGCGAAAAATGCTGGCAGGTGTAGCAGGTGCAGGTTTCATCCAGCGGCTTTTTATCGGTTTTAAACCGCGCGTTGCGGATGCGAACATCGCCAAACCGGGTAACCAGCCCGCCATTGCGGGCATTGCGAGTCGGCATTACACAGTCAAACATGTCGATACCCTGTGCGACCGAAGCGACTAGGTCTTCGGGTGTTCCCACCCCCATCAGATAGCGGGGCTTATTGGCAGGCAGGCGGGGGGCGGTATGCTCCAGAATACGCTTCATATCCTCTTTGGGCTCACCGACGGACAAGCCCCCAATCGCGTAGCCGTCAAACCCGATGCCCTCCAGCCCCCCCAAAGACACGTCCCGCAAGTCTTCGTACATGCCACCTTGCACAATGCCGAACAGTGCGTTGGTATTGGCCAGGCGGTTATGCTCATCGCGGGATCGTTGCGCCCAGCGCAGCGACATGTCCATCGAACGGGCTGCTTCGTCTCGCGTGGCAGGGTACGGTGTGCACTCGTCAAAAATCATCGCGATATCGGAGTTGAGCACGTGCTGAATCCGCATGGACTCTTCGGGGGTCAGAAACAACTTGTCGCCATTGACCGGGGAGCGGAACATCACGCCCTCCTCAGAAATTTTCCTCAACGCGCCCAGGCTAAAGACCTGAAACCCACCTGAGTCGGTCAACATGGGTTTATCCCAGCCCATGAAGGCATGCAAACCGCCAAACGAGCCAATCACGTCCAGCCCCGGACGCAACCACAAATGGAAGGTGTTTCCCAGAATAATCTGCGCGGGCAGGGCCTCCAAGGCGGCCGGCGTCATGCCCTTGACCGTCCCGTACGTACCGACAGGCATGAAGATCGGTGTTTGCACCACCCCGTGGGCAAGCGTCATTTGACCCCGACGGGCCTTGCCACTGGTGGCGAGTAATTTGAAATCGAGCGCAGACACAGCGGATAAATTCGTATTGGAATTGAAGCCGCTATTCTAAAGGCTTTATGGGAGGCAGACCGATTGTCTGCAATTTGGCACAATACGGGTTAATTAGTCACCGGTTGTCATGATGTCATCCACGCTGGATACCCAACAGTTTCGCCACGCCCTAGGCCAGTTTGCCACCGGTATTACAATCATCACCACCATCGGACACGATGGCCGCCAGATCGGCATGACCGCCAACTCGTTTAATTCAGTGTCCATGCATCCGCCATTGGTGCTGTGGTCGCTGACCAAAAAATCGAGCAACTTTGATGCCTTTAAAAGCAGTCTGCACTTTGGCGTCAGTGTGCTGGCGCATGATCAGGAAGGCTTGGCCCACCGCTTTGCCAGTTACAAAGGCGACCGCTTTGAAGGGGTGCCCACGCATCCCAGCCCAACCCACCACATGCCGCTAATCCAGGGGGCTGTGGCCCACTTTGAGTGCAAAACCCGCAGCATCTACGACGAAGGCGATCACATCATCATTATCGGCGAGGTGATTGCCTGCGCGGCCTCCCCTGCACAGGCGCTGATCTACCACGCCAAAACCTTCCAGCACTCCTTGCCACCGGCCGTATAGGGCAGCTCACGCCTTGGCAGCCGGCTTGAGCAATACGATGGCCATCGACAGCAAAATCAGCCCCAACGCAGCGTAATCTTGCCAATGGGGCACCTCGTTTAACCAGTACATCCCTGAAAACACCCCGACCACCGGGATCAACATCACCGACAAGCCTGAAGCCACTGGCGGCAAATTGGCCGCCAAGCTAAACCAGGCCAAGTGACAAAAGGCAAAAACACCTATCGCGTTATAGGCAATCGGCCACCACTGCGACACCCCGACAGGCCAATGCCACTGGCTGCCATCAACGGCCAGCATCACCACCAGCATAAATGCCGAAGTAATCCACAACATCGCGTTGGTCAATGCCACGGTGGACAAACCCGTTGGCCAGTGCCTCAACAAGGCCGTACCAAAACCCCAACTGGAGGCCGCAATCAGCATGTAAACCGCGCCCGTCGGTCGGCCCGCCAGGTTGGCAAACTCGCCGCTTAGCAAAAGCAAGGCGCCAGCCAGCGCAAATCCGATCCCCAGCCAGGCTCGGCCACTCATGCGTTGGCCAAACATCAAGCCCGACAGCACGGCCCACACGGGCATGGTGTAGGCCAAAATGGCAGCTCTCCCGGAGGAAAGCTCTCGAACCGCCAGCACACAAAACACATGCCACAACACCATGTTGGGAATGGCCAGGATCAGCAACCGTCCCCATATTTTTCGTGGGACCGCCAGGGACTGTCCGGTTGCTTTGGCAATCAAGGTGATCATCATCACGCCGAGCACCATGGAGATCGTCCTGAATGAAATGGGCGGGTACTGACCCACTGCGTATTTCATCACGGGCCAGTTTACCCCCCACACCAGTGTCAGGACAGCCAGCATCCGGATCTGATGAACACTTAAAGCTTGCATACCATCTACTCAGACAACTTCAGGGCTCTCAGTGTATATCGCTCACCCGTGTCACAAGCTCAGGGAAAACCCCGCGCTGCGCGCCCACTGATACAAAGCGCAGCGGCCCCGTTACAATGTCGTTTTGCTGTTGATCCCTGGTCACTCATGAGCCCTACCTCCTCGCCAACACCCACGTTTTATGATCAATTGCTCACCGCCTGGGAGCATTCACAATCCATGTTGTGTGTGGGGCTAGACCCAGACCCAGAACGCTTTCCACATGCTTTTGAACGCAGCGTGCAGGGCATTGAGAGCTTTTGTTGCGCGATTGTAGATGCCACGGCCGCCTACGCCTGCGCCTTTAAGCCGCAAATTGCCTACTTTGCCGCCCACGGTGCCGAATCGGCCCTCGAAAACGTCATCGACCATATTCGCAAGGTATCTCCCAAAACACCGGTGATCCTCGATGCCAAGCGCGGCGACATCGGCGCC
>DAITMV010000029.1:0-22216 GCA_036834985.1 Burkholderiaceae bacterium
GCGCAGGTGAGAGACGATCAAGCCGAGCCCCGCGACGACCCCGCACAGGATAGGCGGCCATCCAAAGGATGGCCCAGTGAGCGGCGAAGCTTGAGCGAACGCCCTATCCTGCAGGGCGAAGGAGCGACACCGCAGCAATCTCTAAAGGGGCGAGCGCTGTCTCGAACCTATGCCCCACCGCGTAGCGCAACTAAAACAACCGCGTGCTAACAGCCCCCAAGCACCACCAACACAATCCCCAGCGCTGCCGGCAACGCCTGCACATACAAGATTTTCCGGCTTGCCGTCGCCGCGCCGTACAATCCAGCCACCAGCACACATCCCAGGAAAAAGAGCGCCACCGCATACCCTGCAGCCCCCAATCCGATGGACCAAAACAGCCCGGCTGCCAAAAAGCCGTTATATAAACCCTGATTAGCGGCCAGCACCTTGGAGGCGGTCGCTTGCTCCAGCGTCTGCCCGAATGCCTTTAAGCCTGTGGGTTTGTCCCACAGAAACATTTCAAGAATGAGGATATAGACGTGAATCAACCCCACCAATCCAACAACAACGGTTGCGGCGATGTGCATGGTGCCCCTTTGAGTGCGATGCAGATTAGTTGGATCAGCGAGCCTGTCGTCGCAAGCTTCGCACTTTAAGCCACAAAATGAAAGCGGCCAACACGAAGGTGATGGCGTTGGCGACCACCACGGGCCAGGCTTGCATCAACAGGCCATACAACAGCCACAGACCGACGCCGATGGTAAACACAAGGTACATCCCGAGCGAGATGCCCGAGGTGTCTTTTGTCGACCAGGTCAGCCAGGCTTGGGGGAGAAAGGAAAGCGTGGTGAACAGCGCTGCCAGGTAACCAACCCATTCAGTCCAGGTGATGTATTGAACCCATTGCTGGAACATGGCAGCGTCGTGTGATTACATCTGTTGGGTAGGGATGTAACCGCGTTGCTCTTGCATGCGGTTGTCGTCGTCCACAAAAACCAGCTTGGGCTGGAATGTTTTCACTTCTTCATCGTTCAGGGTTCCGTAGGCGGCGATGATGACCAAGTCACCCTTTTGCGCGCGACGGGCGGCTGCCCCGTTTAATGAAATCATGCCGCTGCCACGTTCGCCCTTGATGGCGTAGGTGGAGAAGCGTTCACCGTTGTCGATCACATAAATGTCGATACGCTGAAACTCGATAATGCCCGAGGCCTCGAGCAGGTTTTCGTCGATGGCGCATGAGCCTTCGTAATGTAATTCGCAGTGCGTTACTTTGGCTCTGTGAATTTTGCCAAGCAGCATTTCTCGTTGCATGACTTAGATCTCCAGGTTATCTATCAGGCGGGTGTTACCCAGCTTGGCCGCAGCCAGCACAACCAGAGGGCTGCCTTGTTCGAGCAGCTCATTGCTGGGGGGCACCAGGTTCGCCTGGGTTCGGATGGCAATGTAGTCTGGTTTCCAGCCGCGTTGTTTCAACAGCTCCACCGCGTCGTGTTCCAGTTTCTGTAGGTATTCAGCATTGGTGTTGACGCCACTGTCACGCACCCGTTGCGCCAGTTGTTGCAGTGTTGCGTACAAGGTCGGTGCTTCGGCACGTTCGTCGCTGCTCAAATACATGTTACGCGATGACAGGGCCAGACCATCGTCTGCGCGCACGGTTTCAGCGGGAATCACATCCACCGGCAGCGCCATCTGGCGTGCCATTTTACGGATGATCATCAACTGCTGATAGTCTTTTTTGCCAAATACGGCCACTTTGGGCTGCACGCAGTTAAAGAGCTTGGTCACAACCGTACACACGCCGTGAAAAAAACCGGGGCGGAATTCACCCTCCAGCGAATCACCCAGATCGTGTGGGGGAGTGATGCGGTAATCCTGCGGTTCGGGGTACATGTCGCGTTCGGTCGGGGCGAACAGGATGTAGACGTTTTCTTTTTCCAGCTTGTCGATATCGGCCTGCATGGTACGAGGATACTTGTCGAAATCCTCGTTGGGGCCAAATTGCAGGCGGTTCACAAAAATACTGGCCACCACTGGGTCGCCATGACGTGCGGCCAGACGCACCAGCGACAAATGGCCTTCGTGCAGATTGCCCATGGTGGGCACAAACGCCGTGCGGTTTTGACCACGCAGGTGGTCACGAAGGTCATCAATGTTGGATATGATTTTCATGAATTAAAACAATGTTCAGGGGCCGGGAAAGCGCCTGATTTTACATCCTGTACGTAGTGTGTGATCGCCTCTTCAATCGACGTTGCTGTTTGCATGAAGTTGCGGACGAATTTTGCTTTTTTGCCCGGATACACCCCGAGCATGTCATGCAGCACCAAGACTTGTCCGGTGCAATCGGGGCCGGCCCCAATACCAATGGTCGGGACGGTCAACTGTTTAACGACACGTTGGGCGACTTGTTGAGGAATTGCTTCAAACAGCACGATTTTGGCACCGGCGTTTTGCAGGGCCAGTGCGTCCTGTTCAAGCGTAAGGGCCGCCCCTTCAGTTTTGGCCTGTACCTTGTAGCCGCCCAGCGCGTGGACCGACTGAGGCGTCAGGCCCAGGTGTGCACACACGGGAATGTCCCGTCGGGTGATGAACTCAACCGTGGGCACCAGCCAGTGACCGCCTTCAATTTTGACCATGTGGGCACCGGCGGCCATCAGGCGGGCGGCATTCTCGTAGGCCTGTTCAGGGCTTTTCTGATAACTGCCAAAGGGCATGTCGGCCACGATAAATGCGGTTTTGTTACCCCGTGCCACTGCGCGCGTGTGGTACACCATCTCATCCATGGTCACCGGCAGAGTGGAGTCGTATCCGGACACAACCATACCCAAGGAGTCACCCACCAGCAGGATGTCTACACCACACTGACCCAGCAACGAGGCAAAGCTGGCGTCATAGCAGGTCAGCATGGCGATTTTTTCGCCACGATCTTTCATCGCTTGCAAGGTCGCGATGGTGATGGCGCTTTGTGCAGTCTGTGCAGGTTGTGTGCTCATGGCTTTCGGACAACAAAAAGGGGCGTGTGTAAGTTATTCAGCACGGTTAAAGAATTCCCGGCGACCACGCATGCCTTCCATCTGGCGAAGCAGCAGGTCAAAATCATCGTCGTGATCAATCGGGTTCAGGTGCTGGGTGTTGACGATCAACAGCGGTGCTTCATCGTAATGATAGAAAAAGCGGCTGTAGGCATCGGACAGTTCACGCAGGTAGTGTTCTGAAATACCGGCCTCATAGGCGTGCCCGCGTCGCTGTACGCGCTCAATCAGGCTTTCTGCCGGGGCTTGCAAATAGACGACCAGATCCGGCGTGGGTGCCTGGGGGCGCTGGTTGTCATAAATTTGCCGGTAGAGCTTGAGTTCCTCTTCATCGAGGGTCAGGCTGGCGAAAATTTTGTCTTTATCCAGCAAAAAGTCGCTGACCACCACCGCTTCAAAAAAGTCGCGTTGAGACATTTCCCGCAACTGATTGATCCGCTGAAATAAAAAAAACAACTGGGTTGGGAGGGCATACCGTGAGGAGTCACGGTAAAACTTCTGCAAAAACGGGTTGTCGTCCGGTTGTTCGAGCAGCAACTCAGAGTGAAGGTGATCGGCCAGTTTGCGGGCAAGCGTGGTTTTGCCCACGCCGATGGGGCCTTCGATCACAATATGCCGGTAGCGCTCAGCCAACACAGGCTCACTCCCTCAAAGTCGGGTTAATCAACGAAAGACGAAATATACCGCACCGCACAAACATAATGCAGCCCAAACGAAATCCAGTTTAAAAGGCTGATTCATAAAGTACGCAGAAAATGGCACAAACACCCCCGGGGGTGATGGGCTCTTGCATCATTTGCATTTGTGCTAGGTTGAGCGAAGTGTAGCCGATTCGGTTGGCTGGAACCTGGAGCAAATACTCGAATCATGCGATTGACCAAGAGCTCAGATCAGCTCGATCCGCTGGTCTTGCACGAACGCCAACAGCTTGCTGGCAAGCCCAAGCCCCGGAATTTGTACCTGTGGGTTTAAGTCCACCAAGGGCTTGAGTACAAAAGCCCGTTGAGTCATGCGGGGGTGGGGGACGGTCAAGAGCGGGTCATCGATACATACTTGCCCATACAGCAGCAAGTCCAGGTCCAGCGTCCTGGGGGCATTGCGGTAGCTGCGTTCACGTCCTGCTGATTGTTCGATCTGTTGGAGAGCAGCCAGCATTGCGTGGGCGCTGTGGGTGGTCATTAGCATGGCCACGGCATTGATGTAATCCGGGCCATCCGCGTCCATCGGGGCAGAACGGTAGAGCGGTGAGCAGCACACCACACCGTCCATTGCCAAGGGTTTTAACGCCTCGATTGCTTGTGCAATCGCCTCGACCGGCTTGCCCAGGTTGGCGCCCATTCCAATATACACAGGTGTGGCGTGGGCGTTGATCGCAGCCGTGGTCGGTGGCTCAGTCGTCATGGTCTTGGTGGTCAGGGCCCGTACCCGTCGTCGAATGACCGGTATCGCCCTCACGTTGGCCCGCCGGTTTTTTACGGCGACGGCGTTTTTTGTTGGCCGAGCTTGCATTGGCGGACGGCCGGCTGACCGTGCTGCTCATCAACTCATCACGGCCTGCGTGGTCGGTTTCTGCAAACAGCCGCCACCACTGGGCCAATTCGTTGTCTGCTTCGCCCGTGGCGGCGCGCAGTTCCAAAAAGTCCAACCCAGCCCTAAAGCGGGGGTGCTCCAGTAAACGGAAAGGGGCTTTACCCGCACGTTTTTCAAAACGAGGCTGCAGGCTCCAGATTTCCCGCATGTCCGAGGTGATGCGACGCGGAATGGCCAGGCTATCGAGCTGCTGTTCTACGACATCGTCCATGGCGCCAAACAGGGCCGGTATTTCCAGTTCACCGGCTTTTTTGCGTTGAACCCAGCGGTCTGCCACCAAATGCCAGAGCAGGGAGGCCAACAGGAATCCGGGGCTGAGCGGTTTACCGGCCTTGACGCGTTCATCGGTGCGAGACAGGGCTTCGGCTACAAAACGCTCACCGGTGGATTGGTCAAGAATCGCATCTAACAGCGGGAACAAACCGCCGTGCAACCCTTCGGAACGCAGGCGTTTTAAGCACGCCAGTGCTGACCCAGATTGCAGCAGCTTGATCATTTCATCGAACAGCCGGGCGGTTGGCACGTTTTCGATGAGTTCAGCCATATCGGCAATGGGTGCGCGGGTTGCATCGTCAATCTCAAAACCCAACTTGGCGGCAAATCGAACCACTCGAAGCATGCGAACCGGGTCTTCGCGGTAGCGGGTGGCCGGATCACCGATCATGCGCATGGTGCGGGCGCGTAAGTCACGCACGCCGTGATGGTAATCGAGCACGGTTTCGGTTTTGGGATCGTAGTACAGGGCATTGACGGTAAAGTCGCGACGGGCTGCGTCTTCGTGTTGTTCACCAAAGACGTTGTCGCGCAGTACGCGTCCATGTTCGTCGACCTCGGTATCGTCGTTTTGCAGGGCGCGGAAGGTCGATACCTCGATGGTTTCCGGGCCAAACATCACGTGCACCAGACGGAATCTGCGACCGATGATTCGCGCCCGGCGGAACAGTCGCTGCACTTCCTCAGGTTTGGCGCTGGTGGCGACGTCAAAATCCTTGGGGCGAATACCAAGCAACAGGTCGCGTACAGCACCGCCTACGATATAGGCTTTAAACCCGGCGTTTTGAAGGGTTTCGCAGACGCGTATGGCGTGATGAGAGGCCAGATGCCGATCAATGCCATGTTGCCGGTGATGAAATACCTCAGCCTTGGGAACGGCGTAGTGATCGGTTTTTTTGTTGTTGGGGTCGCGCAGCTGAGCCACCGAGCCGGCCGGCAGGGTGTGCGATTTAGCGACCTTGGGTCGGGTGAATATTTTTTTAAAAAATTGGCGGATCATTCAAACAGTCTAAGAATGGGCCAGCCTCGCGTTTTGGCGAGCTGGGTCAACTTGTCGTCCGGGTTGGTGGCCACAGGGTGGGTGGCCTTTTCCATCAGCGGCAGATCGTTGGATGAATCGGAATAAAAATGGATGGACTCAAAACTGCTCCAATCCTTATTCATACTGCGTAACCACTCCTCAGTACGGGTTACCTTGCCCTCTCTAAAACTGGGCGTACCGTCTACTTTACCGGTAAATCCGTGGGCGTTGCGCTGTGGTTCGGTCGCAATCAGGTGGGTGATGTCGAATTGCAACGCGATCGGGCGGGTAATAAAGCTGTTGGTGGCGGTGACAATCGCGCAGATATCGCCCCGATCCTGGTGATGTTTGACCAGATCTGTTGCACTTGGCTTGATATTGGGCACGATCACCTCGCGCATGAATTGCGCGTGCCAAGCATCCAGTTGGGCCAGCGTGTTTTGGGCAAGCGGCCGCAATTGGAAGTCCAGAAACTCGTAGATATTCAGCGTGCCGGCTTTGTATTGCTCATAAAAGTAGCTGTTTTTTTCTTCGTAGCTGGTGGCATCAAGTACGCCGATCCGGATCAAAAATTGCGCCCAACTGTAATCGGAGTCGATCGGCAGAAGGGTGTTATCCAAGTCAAATAAGGCTAGTTTCATACAGATATCAATTCAGTTGTCTTGCTGGCTCAGCCCGGGTTTTTGACCACAAGGCCTTCGCGTCGCCGCATCCAGGATCGCAGCAGGTATAACGATACGGGTTTTTGCTGTTCGAGTGAAAACTGATCCAATCCGTCGAGCAGGGCGCACAGAGAGCCCATGTCGCGGCGAAAGTGGGTCAGGGCAAATTCGAGCACCTCAGACGATAAATCCAGACCACGCGCATGGGCAGTGGCCATCAGTGCGGATTGTTTTTGATCGTGCGACAGCGGTGCCAGGCGGTAGCTCAAGCCCCAGCTCATGCGGCTGGTCAAGTCTTCACGCAGGGTCAGTTGGGTGGGCGGTGCATCGGCAGCCATCACGACATAGCGGGGTGTACCGGCCGACCGTGCTCCGTTCAGTGCGTTGAACAATTGCACCTGGGAGTACGGGGTGAGGTACTGCACATCGTCGATCAACAAGATGGGCACTTGTTCGCGCCACACCAAGCGGTCTTTGCCTGAGAGTACCGGCACATCAAAAATCTGCGACAAACCCGTCAGTACATGCGATTTGCCGCTGCCGTGGGGGCCGTAGATAAATACGGTGTGCTCTGGGCTTTCGTAGTGTGCCATGGACCACAATTGGGCCATCAACTCGGCGTTATCTCCCACCAGAAAGTTTTTCAGGCTGGGCGCGGGCGGCGTAAATACATCGAGCAAGAGTTGTTGCATGCTTACCCGTTATAAAAGGGGCTGTTCAGATACGCATCACGCAGGCGTTTAAGCCCGACAAGCCCGGCTGCACTGAGCGGCAATGCCAGCAAAACGCCGGTAAAGCCAAAGGAATAGCCAAACGCCATCAGGGCAAAAATCACCGCAATGGGGTGCAGGCCAATGCGCTCTCCCACCAGCCGGGGCGTGAGAAAAAAACTCTCGATGAATTGGCCCAAGGCGTACACCGCACCCGTGGCCAACAGGCCATTGAGTGTTTGAAATTGCAGCAAACCGGAGAACATCGCCAGTAAAAATCCAATCGAAAAGCCGACATACGGTATAAAAATCAATACCCCGGTCAAAATACCAATGGGCAACGCCAGGTCAACGCCAATCATCGACAGTGCCAGCACGTAGTAAGCTGCCAGTACCGTCATCACCAGCAACTGGCCCCTCAGGTATTGGGATAGCAGGTCGTCGATCTCGCCGACGGCTAAAAACACCTGTCGACGCCACCGCTTGGGCACGCCGCTGGACAAGCGCGCGAGGATAGCATTCCAGTCCATCAAAAAATAAAAAGTCACGATCGGTGCCAAAAATATATTGGCCAGCCACTCCAGTACCGGACCCGATCCGGTGCGTACCAGTTCCATCACGTACGCGACAATGTCTTCGCTGTTTTCAGCCCATTTCTGGTTAAAAAACTTCTTGACCGAGTTGGCGTCAAAACGGATTTTAAGGCCAAACCATTCGCGTAGCTTCGGCGTCACGGTTTCGTTCAGCTTGTTGAGCAAAACCGGTAACTGCTCTTGAATTTGTATCACTTCGCGTTGCAAAACAGGGATAATCAGCAGCGTTAACAGCACTGCACCGGCCAGCAGCACAGTCAGCATCATGGCCACCGCCAGGAATCGCGGTATCTTGTGTTTGACCAGCCAGTTGGCACCCGGATTTAAAATGTACGCCAGGATAATCCCCGCCAAAAAAGGCGTCAGGATGGGGCGTAATGCAAACAAACCGAACCCACAAAGCAACAAAATGCCTATCCAAAAGAGGGTTGGTGCAGACGGGAGTCGGTTTTGCATGCGCAGTGCGATAAAATACGTTTTATGTGCCTGATGGCAAACCCAATAATGTAGCTGACCGGAGCACCCGGCTCAAGCATTTGTGAAATTCATACCATGTCCACACAACAGAACAAACCCGCCACTTCATTAACTTACCGCGATGCCGGCGTCGATATGGAGGCAGGTGATGCCTTGGTTGAGGCCATCAAACCGATGGCTAAACGTACCATGCGCGAGGGGGTATTGGCAGGTATCGGTGGTTTTGGCGCCCTGTTTGAGGTACCCAAACGTTACAAGGAGCCTGTGCTGGTGTCTGGTACCGATGGTGTGGGTACCAAATTGAAATTGGCATTTGAGTGGAATAAACACGACACTGTGGGCATTGACCTGGTGGCCATGAGTGTCAACGACATTCTGGTGCAAGGCGCCGAGCCCCTGTTTTTTCTGGACTACTTTGCCTGTGGTCGCCTGGAGGTGACTACCGCTGCCCAGGTGGTGGGTGGCGTGGCGCAGGGGTGTGAGCAAGCGGGCTGCGCCCTGATTGGCGGTGAAACCGCCGAAATGCCCGGCATGTACCCCGATGGCGAATATGATCTGGCGGGTTTTGCCGTGGGTGCGGTCGAAAAATCAAAAATCATCGACGGCTCCAAGGTCAAGGCGGGTGACGTGGTGCTGGGCCTGGCTTCCAACGGTGTGCATTCCAACGGTTTTTCCCTGGTTCGCAAAATTATCTCCGTCGCTCAGCCAGACCTTCAGCAGGACTGCGGTGGCGTACCGTTGTCCGATGCGATCATGGCGCCCACCCGGATTTACGTTAAACCGCTGCTCAAGCTGCTGCAAAGCGTGGATATTCACGCCATGGCGCATATCACCGGTGGCGGTCTGGTCGAGAACGTTCCCCGTGTATTGCCGGCCGGCATGACAGCCGAGTTAAAGCGCGCGGCATGGCCCGTCACGCCCCTGTTTGCATGGTTGCAACAGGCTGGTGGGGTGGCCGATGCCGAGATGCATCGCGTGTTTAACTGCGGGATTGGCATGATTGTGGTGGTCGATGCCGCCGATGCGGCGCAAGCCATGGAACAATTGGCGGCCAGCGGCGAGCAGGTCTACGCGATTGGGACCATTCGCCCCAGCGGCGAGGGCGAAGCGCCGACTGTTGTTGTTTAAGGCAGCGGTGGAGCAGTTTCGGGGCGCAGCGCGCGTCAGCCTGCGTGAGGGGTTGGAGACATTCCCCCGCGAGTTGTTCGACCTGGCTGACTCGTTAGAGGTGCTCGATTTATCGGGCAACCGCCTGAGCAGCCTGCCCGATGATTTGCCCCGGTTGCACAAGCTGCGGGTGATTTTCTGCTCAGATAACCTGTTTACCGAGTTACCCGCTGTGCTGGGCCAATGTCCGAATCTGAGTATGGTCGGTTTTAAAGCCAATCAAATTCATACCGTGCCGGCAGCGGCTTTTCCCAAGGCCTTACGTTGGCTCATCCTGACCGATAACCAAATTCACTCCCTGCCACCGGAGCTGGGCCATTGCACGCAACTGCAAAAGTTGATGCTGGCGGGTAATCGTTTACATCACTTGCCCGAGGAGTTGGTCAATTGCAGGCAGTTGGAGCTGCTTCGGATATCGGCCAATCGGCTGTCCGCCTTGCCGCTGTGGTTGTTTGAGTTACCGCGTTTGTCCTGGTTGGCTTATGCAGGCAATCCGTTTTGTCAGGCGCTTGAAGATGCCACGCTGACTGACCCTGCGACAGGCATGGATCCGAACGATCCATCACGGGCGGGTTGTTCCAGCATGGTTCGTATTCCGTGGCAACACCTGCGATTAGGCCCCGTGCTCGGCGAAGGTGCATCGGGGGTGATCTACCAGGCGCATCTGGTTGCAAGCGCCAATCGGCGCCCTGTGGCAGTCAAATTGTTTAAAGGTGCAATCACCAGCGACGGTTTGCCGATGAGCGAGATGGCTGCTTGCATTCGGGCAGGTAACCACCCCAGCCTCATTGAGGTGTTGGGGCAAATTGAGCATCACCCCGAGAATATCAAAGGCCTGGTGATGGCCCTGATTCCTCCCGACTTTAAAAACCTGGCTGGCCCCCCGAGTTTAAGTACCTGCACGCGTGATGTGTACGATGAGGGTAAACGGTTTACGGTCGAACAAGTGATGGCGATCATCAGTGGAGTGGCATCTGCCGCGGCGCAGCTTCATGCGAGGGGCGTTAATCACGGCGATTTGTATGCCCATAATATTTTGCATGATGATCGTGGTCATGCCATGTTGGGTGATTTTGGCGCCGCTTCGCTGTTTGATCCCGAGGACATTGTGATGGCCCGCGGGCTTGGACGCATAGAGGCGCGGGCGTTGGGGTACCTGTTCGAAGAGTTGCTGAGCCGGTGTGACCCCGCCGCACCACCTGACGGGGCCTGACGCGCTGTCGGTCAATCGGTGGGGTGCTGTAACGCCCACCTCACATGATCGCGCACCAGTGTGGACGGGTGCTCGAACGCTCGCTGCAAACTTTGTTCAATGGCTGTCCGATGACTCGACGGTATAGAGGGGTCGTTTATGGCGTTCCCCATGGCAACGGCCAGGTTGCGTTGCCATCGTTCATGCCCTATCCGTCGTATGGCCGTGCCTTCGGTGTGTTTTAAAAAGTCTTCTTCTGTCCATTCAAACAGGGTGACAAAGTCGGGGTGTTGCCACTCGGAGCGGCTATCAAAATCAGGAAGTTCGCTCGTTTGGGCAAATTTATTCCACGGGCAAATCAACTGGCAATCATCGCACCCGTAGATGCGCGTACCGATGGCACGCCGAAATTCCTCAGGAATGGGGCCTGCGTGTTCGATGGTCAGGTACGAGATGCAGCGCCGTGCATCCAGCCAGTACGGTTGTACGATGGCGCGTGTGGGGCAAATGTCGATGCACTGGGTACATTGTCCGCAATGCTCGGTGGTCACAGGGGTGGGTTCCAGCGGCAAGTCGGTGAGTATTTCACCCAGAAAAAACATCGATCCCGCGTCACGGTGAATCAGCAGGGTGTGTTTTCCGCGCCAGCCGATGCCCGCTTTGCTGGCCAGTTCCACTTCCATGACCGGTGCGCTGTCGCAAAAAACACGGTAGCCCATGGGGCCAGCGAGGGTTTGAATCTCATCGCTCAGCCGTTGCAGTTTTTTGCGCATCACTTTGTGATAGTCACGGCCCCGGGCATAGACGCTCAGATAAGGTTGCTGATGCGTTTCTATCTGCGCCCAGGCCTGCTCGCGCCAATCCTCGGGCAACGCAGCAGGCAGGTAATTCATTCGCACGGTGATGACGCGGACAGTGCCAGGTACCAGTGTGTCAGGTTCTGCTCGGAGGCTGCCGTGTCTGGACATATAATCCATCTGCCCATGCATACCCTCTGCTAACCAGCGAGCCAGGCGAGGTTTGGCATGGGACAAGTCAACATCACTGACCCCAACTGCGTTCAGGCCTTGTGACTGAGCCATACGCACGATGTCGGTCCAACGGATGGATGGTCCTTGCCCTGCGGGCGTTTGAATAGGTGTTTGCATGAGTACGGAGTTTAAACAGGTCTTGCCCAACCCCCAAGCCACGGACTTAGCTGCGCATGCGCTCGCCCTGCATCTGGTGCCTGGGCTGATCTTGACTTTCCAGGGGCCGGTGGGTGCCGGTAAAACAAGCTTTATCCGGGCGCTGTTGCGTGCGCTCCACATCACCGGCCCAATCCGTAGTCCCACCTACACCTTGGTTGAGCCTTACACGACTTCGAGCTTATACTTGTATCACTTTGATTTGTATCGCTTCTTTGATCCAATGGAATGGGAGGCGGCAGGTTTTCGGGATTTGTTCGACGGGGTGAATATTCACTTGATCGAATGGCCCGAGAAAGCAGCAGGCATATTGCCTGGGGCCGATGTCACACTGACGTTTGCCTATGACGGGTCGGGGCGTACCCTCGAGGCCCGTGGATTGACTGAACAAGGAATCGAATGCCTGTCCCGATGGATGAAAACGCTGACCCTTTCACCGCCCGCCGACGCCAACTGTTAAAGGCGGCTGGCGGCGCGCTGCTGCTCAGCCTGCTTCCTGTTGGGGCTGCGCAGGCGGCTACCATTCTGGCAGTGCGCCTGTGGCCCGCCAAGGACTACACACGCGTTACGCTCGAACACGATAACGAACTGAAGTTCTCCCACTTTTTGATCAGCAACCCCAACCGGCTGGTGGTTGATATCGAAGGCGCCGACTTAAACGCGACCCTCAAGGAGCTGGTTTCCAAGGTTCAAACGGACGATCCTTTCATCAGTCAGGTGAGGGTAGGTCAAAACAAACCCCGAGTGGTTCGGCTGGTGTTTGACTTAAAAACCGAGGTGTCGCCGCAGGTCTTTTCACTGCCACCGATTGGTGATTATCGCCATCGTCTGGTGCTTGATCTGTACCCCACCGTGGCTGTTGATCCACTGGCGCAATTGGCCATGGACGACAATTCCAAAGCCACACCCAAAGACGCGGGTAAAGACTCCCTCAAGGAATCGGTCAAAGAATCTGCCAAAGACAGCCCTAAAACCGGTACCAAGCCCGACAAGGTCGCGGAAAAGACCTCAGACAAACCCGCTGAAAAACCCGATAAATCGGAGGATGCCGATGGCAAAATGATGCGTTTGATCACCGTTGCGCTCGATCCTGGCCATGGCGGCGAAGACCCGGGTGCAACTGGCGCCGGCGGCTCTCAGGAAAAGCGGGTGGTGCTTGCCATCGCTAAGCGGCTGAAAGAAAAAATAGACGCCATTCCCGGCATGCGGGCCATGCTCACACGCGACGATGACTATTTTGTGCCCCTGCAGACCCGGGTTGAAAAAGCTCGCCGTGTGCAAGCCGATTTGTTTGTCTCCATCCATGCGGATGCATTTGTAAACCCGGATGCACGCGGCTCATCGGTGTTTGTGCTGTCCGAAAAGGGGGCCAGCAGCACAGCTGCGCGTTGGCTGGCTGACAAAGAAAACGCCGCCGATTTGATTGGGGGGGTCAACATCAAAACTCGGGACAAGCAGCTGGCGCACGTGTTGCTCGACTTATCCACCACCGCACAAATCAACGACAGTTTAAAGCTTGGCAAGGCTGTGCTTAACGAGATCGGATCCATTAACAAGCTGCACAAGGGCGGCGTAGAGCAGGCCGGTTTTGCCGTGCTCAAAGCGCCGGATATCCCCTCCATACTGGTGGAGACGGCTTTTATCAGTAATCCGGAAGAAGAAAAGCGACTCACCGATCAGGATTATCAGGACAAAATGGCCGATGCCATCATCAAAGGGATTCGCCGCTATTTTGCGAAAAATCCGCCATTGTCCAAATCGAAGCTGACATAGGCTACACAGCGCATGCTACAGTTGATCGGATGTGTTTGAGCAGAGGCACCCACCACCGCTTACACCGAGGCTGATTTCCCCAGCCATGACCGCACCAGCTTCCACAAACCGCCAATCATCAGCGGCACAATGGCTGCACCAATGCCCGTCAAAATAATGACGTTTAAATACTTTTTAACGTAGGGCATATTGCCAAAAAAGTAGCCCAACGCCACCAGGCCGACCGCCCAGAGCAATGCCCCCACCACGTTAAACAACTGGAACCGCTTTTGATCCATGCCGGACACGCCGGCGACAAAAGGAGCAAAGGTGCGCACCACGGGTACAAAACGCGAAATCACTATGGTTTTGCCACCATGTTTTTCATAGAACAGATGGGTTTTCTGCAAGGCAGATTTGTCCAGAAAACGGTAGTTTTTGACATACACCTTCGGGCCGATCCACGAACCAATCCAGTAGTTGACGGTGTTGCCGCTGACCGCTGCAAAAAACAGCAGCGCCGCCAGCATGACGGGGTCCATCGCACCGGCTGCTGACATGGCCCCTGCCAGGAACAACAGCGAGTCTCCGGGTAAAAAAGGCATGACTACAAGCCCTGTCTCGATAAATACAATCGCAAACAGCACCGCATACGCCAGGTGACCATATTGGTTGATCAATACGTCGAGATATTTATCAACGTGTAAAAACATATCCAGAAAAGCTACCAATGCATCCATACTCGATCCTTTGAATTCGCCTGAATCATACACGGCCCAACTGCTGTTTCGTATGACTTTGGGCTCTATAATGTCGATTATGAAGATCCTCATCCGGCCCGCAGGCCGACCTATCCCGTGACCCTTACCCAGAACAACCCCTCTGATTCGCCCGGCGATGCGCCGCGCAGACCCATTGCGGCCTTGCCCGACCTGCTGATCAGCCAGATCGCTGCGGGTGAAGTGGTTGAGCGGCCAGCCTCCGCCGTCAAGGAGTTGCTCGAAAACGCGCTGGATGCGGGTGCCACCGAGATCATCGTCCGTATCGAAGGGGGTGGCATCAGTCGTATTGCAATTACAGACAATGGCAATGGCATTCCGCAGGAGCAGCTTTCCTTGGCGGTCATGCGTCACGCCACCAGCAAAATTGCCTCGCTGGATGACTTGGAGGCGGTGGCGTCTTTAGGGTTTAGGGGTGAAGCACTGGCCTCGATCGCTGCCGTGTCCAATATGACAGTGACCAGTCGCGTACGGGGGCAGGCGAGCGCATTCCAGATCCACAATCAGGGGGGGGGCTGGCAAACCTCACCCGCAGCCGGTGAGCCTGGTACCACGATTGATGTACGATCCTTGTACTTTAATACCCCAGCCCGCCGCAAATTTTTAAAAACCGAATCGACTGAATACGCGCACTGCGCAGAAGTTGTTCACCGCCTGGCGATGGCCTATCCCGCCGTGAGTTTTCAGTTGCACCGTGATACCAGGCTGGTCAGTCGCTGGCCAGTCAGCGCTTGGGAGGACCGCGTCCTGTCTATTTTGCCTGAGGCCATGCTCTCGGCCTGCAAGCCGATTGATGTGTCTGCGGGTGATTTACGTTTGCAAGGCGTGCTTGGGCTGCCCGAAGTGGCACGAGGTCGAGCGGATGCGCAATACGTCTATGTGAATGGTCGTTTTGTTAAAGACAAGCTGTTGTCTCATGCAATTCGCGCCGCCTATGAAGACGTATTGCACGGCGACAAGTACCCCTCCTACGCGCTTTTTCTAAGCATTGCGCCACAAGCTGTCGATGTCAACGTCCACCCGGCCAAAACCGAGGTGCGTTTTCGTGACAGTCGAATGGTGCATGAATGGGTCAGACGGACCGTGGCCGGTTTGCTATCCAGCAGCAAGGCGCAAATCACCCCCTTACCCGCGCATGGGCAGGTCATCGGGGATGCAGCCCTGACTACAGGCACGGACAGGTCGGCCTCTGAACTGCGGGATTACCAACAGGCGCTCACTACAGCGTCTGTCTCTTTTGAGGCCCCGCATACCCGTCCCCAATGGCGCAGTAGTGCACACAATTTGCAGCAGTATCTGGATATTTATCGCCCTGCAACGCCGGTCTTGGCAAGCGATGTGCAGGGTATATACCGGGATAGCTCATTTTCGGGTGTGCCGCAGCCTGACCCCGCGTATTCAACAGCCAGTCCGTCAACTGACTCGCTGCCCGACCCAGACCAATATCTGGGGCAGGCATTGGCGCAGGTACACGGCGTGTATGTGTTGTCTTTGCGCCCGGACGGCATGGTGGTGGTCGATATGCATGCGGCACATGAGCGTATTTTGTACGAACAGTTCAAGGCGATCTGGGATGGTCAGCAGCAGACGCAGTCACAGCAGTTGTTGGTACCTGTGACGGTGTCGGTCGATCCGCGTCTGATCGAGGGTGTGGAGGCAGGTGGCGCCTTATGGTCCACGCTCGGTTTTGAACTGAGTGTGATTTCTACCCAAGAAATCGCCGTTCGCGCTGTCCCACAGGCGTTGCAAGATGCAGACATCGCCGGCTTGCTCAGGGATTGGCTCGCCGATTTATCCCAGTACGGGGCTGCGCATGTGTTGGAACGACGTCGCAATGAGTGGTTGGCTACGTTGGCATGCCACAGTGCCGTTCGAGCCAACCGCAAGCTGACCCTTCCTGAAATGAATGCCTTGTTGCGCCAGATGGAGCGCACCGAGCGATCGGATCAATGTAATCACGGTCGCCCCACCTGGAGGCTGTTTTCGATGGCCGAGATGGACCGCTGGTTTTTGAGGGGTCAATAGTGACCGTTCCCGTGTTGGCTCTGGTTGGTCCAACCGCCAGTGGCAAATCGGCGCTGTCGATGCAATTGGCGCAGCAGCGCGACATCGAAATTATCAGCCTCGATTCAGCCCTGATCTATCGCGACATGAACATTGGCACCGCCAAGCCCACTGCTGATGAGCGCAATCAGGTGCCTCATCACCTAATTGATATTCGCAGTCCTGAAGAGTCGTACAGCGCTGCCGAGTTTGTCGCATCTGCAGAGCGGCTAATCCGGGAGATTCGTGCGCGTGGACGTACACCGGTGATCGTGGGCGGCACGATGATGTACCTGCGGGCGCTGACACACGGGCTGGACGATTTACCCGGCGCCAATCCCCAGATTCGTGAGCGGCTCGAGGCCCAGGCCGCTATCGATGGATGGCCTGCGCTCCACGCCCAATTGGCCGCCTGTGACCCAGCGACCGCGCAGCGACTGGCACCCAATGACTCGCAGCGGATCCAGCGTGCGCTGGAGGTGTTTGAACTGTCTGGCCAACCCTTGTCGAGTTTTTTTACCCGTTCGCAAACGGGTCATGCTGTTACGGTGTTAAGCCTTGAACCCATGCACCGGGCCGATTTACACGCTCGTATCGCACAGCGGTTCGATGCCATGCTGCAGGCGGGGGTTTTGGATGAAGTTGATCAACTGCGTCGGCAGTATGTGCTGGATGTTCATATGCCCTCCGTGCGTTGCGTGGGATACCGGCAAGCCTGGGATTATCTGGATGGCCACTTGACGTACAAGGCCTTTCGCGAGGCGGGTATTGCAGCCACCCGGCAGTTGGCCAAGCGGCAACTCACCTGGTTGCGCTCCATGCCTGGTCGTGTCTCGTTTGATGCGTTTACCGAGCATGGCATGCGAGCTGCGCTTGATTATGCGATGGCTGCCTGTTCGTCAGAACCGCGGGGAAAACCCCCGGTCAGCGGAGTAACTGGCTGACCACCGGTATCGACAGCGCTGAGGCCACGGTCGACATTGAAATAAGACAGGCCACCATTTTGTGATCCCCACCCAGCCGAACTGCCAAAATATAGGCACTTGAGGCCGTGGGCAGTGCCGAGAACAGCAACAGCATATGATATTGCAGCGCAGGCAGTTCTACCCATTGACCGTAGAGCCAGGCCGCCAGCGGACAGGCCATCAATTTGACCATCGTCCACCACAGCGATTCGGCCCATGCACGCTTGAACCCTTCAAAATGCAGGCCGGCTCCCACCGCGAGCAAACCAATCGCCACAGCCGCTTGCCCTAGTCGATCGAGGGTTCGGATGGCTGGGTCAGGAATCGGGATGTGCAGCAACTGAATGGCCAACCCACCCAGGGTAGCCAGAATCAGCGGATTCTTGATCATTTCCTTAACCGGGTGGGATTGCCCACCCCGAGCTAGGCTGTACACCGCCAGCATATTGCACAGCGGTACACCCACACCCAGCAAGATAGCCATTTTTGCGACACCCGCTTCGCCTGCCAGCCGGCTGGCCAGTGCCAGTGCAATGTACGAGTTAAACCGATACGCGCATTGCAGCCCGCTGCCAAACGACAAACCATTCAAACGGCTGAGGGGACGAATCAGCAGGCCCGCCGCCAATCCAGCGCCAATGACAATCAGGCCACCCCCGACAAACGGCAACACCTGCGACACTTCAAAGCGGGTAGCGACAATCGATTTAAATAACAGACTGGGAAACAGAACCTGATACACCAGCTTTTCAAATGACGTCCAGGCGGTGTCACCATAACCCACACGGCGCAGCAAATAGCCCAGCGCGATGAGTGAAAAGTCAGGGATGAGGAGTGCGGGGTCTATGGTGTGTCAATACACAAAAGTACCGCGACCCTGTTAGGTGAAACAGGGCGCGGATCTATCAGAACGACTTATACCGAGAAAGACGACCCGCAACCACAGGTGGTGGTCGCATTTGGGTTCTTGATCACGAACTGAGAACCGTTGATGTCTTCTTTGTAGTCGATTTCAGCGCCTACCAGGTACTGATAGCTCATGGCATCAACCAAAAGCGTTACGCCGTCCTTGTCGATCGGTGTGTCGTCTTCATTGACTGTTTCGTCGAAGGTAAAGCCGTATTGAAAGCCTGAGCATCCGCCACCTTGCACAAATACGCGCAGCTTCAAGTCCGGATTGCCTTCTTCGGCGATCAGGTCTTTGACTTTGGCGGCAGCCGAGTCAGTGAAAACAAAAGGGGCTGGCATTTCTGTGACTGCGTTCATGATTAATCTCTATCCGTTGTTGCTTGCTAATTTTAAACTCGGTTTGAGTTCTCCGTTGTGATGAAGTGTTCCTTCCACCACAGCACCTGGATGCATTTCCAGCGCTTTATACTCCACATTACCGTGGACCCTGGCGCTGGGCTGAAGTTCCAATAACTCATAGGCGGTAACCGGGCCGTCGATGGTACCGCTGACGATGACATGGGCTGCGCGCACTTCACCTTTGATGTGGCCTTGCTCAGAAATCACCACCATGGACTGACCTTCTTCCTGTGCGACCAAGTTACCCTTGACCGTGCCGTCAATCCTCAGCCCCCCCGCAAACATCAAATCACCCTCAACCGACATTTTAGAGCCAATCAGGCTTTCGATGGCGGTTTTTCCTTGTTTGGCCGGTTTGGATGACGATTTATTATTAATCAGACTGCTTAAAGAGCGCATGGTGGTTTTCCCTGCTGGGTAAGGAGTTGGCGCACAAGGTGTCAAGCGGGCATTTACTGAAGCCTTAACACAGTTTGAGCGCGAATATTTGTTTTATCAAGGATTCTGAATTCTACAGACTGGGGCACCGTACCCTCGGGGAGCCTGACAGCCCCTTGCAATCGGGCAAACCGCTTGATGCTGACCACAAATCCCGGTGAATCGACAGCCGTTATTTTGCCGCCCGCTGACGGATTTGATTTATTGGCCGGATCCGGGAAGATGATCATGTCCTGTTTGTCGCCACCACTGGTCTTGATAATTAATTGGTAGGCATATTTCTGTTCTTTGCTTTCGGCGCCTTGCGTCACCAGCGCCCGGTAGTTCCACTGACCTGGGACGGTATCTTGTGTAAATTGCGGCCGTCGAATGCTCAGGCCTGCAGGCGTATCACCCGGGATAAAGCCCTCAAAGAAGGCTAAATCTTCTTTGATGCGTGCGTTCTCAGCCTCAAGATTACGGACCGTTTGCGCCAGTTGCTGTTGACCTGCTTTTTCAAGTTTAAGCAGTTCTTCATTACGCCCCGCCATCTCGGATAGCTCGGCGTTGTTTTGTTCCAGTTGGGCAATACGGGCTTGTAGCTCGGGCAGGCGAGTGGTCAGTTGCGGCAAACCCTTGGGGATTACCGCTGCATCATGCCCGGGTTGCGCCCAGATCCACACCAACCATCCATATACCAGCAGCCCCGTACAAATCAACCCTGCCCGGATGGGCAGTGGCCAATGGGTACGAATCGACATTTTGGGCGCACTGATGGATAAGCGTCGCTTAAGTAGTCGCAGTTTCAAGACAAAGCCTGCTGTTAGTCAGATACGGATGATCTTACGGCAGAATCGGAATCTGGGTCAGCCCAGTGGTTTCGTTCAGGCCAAACAGGATGTTCATCACCTGAACTGCCTGCCCTGATGCTCCTTTGACTAAATTGTCGATGGTCGAGAGCACCACCAGTGTGTCACCGCCCTGTGGACGGTGGATTGCAATACGCACCTGATTGGATGCCCGCACGCTGCGTGTCTCCGGACTGCTGCCCTTGGGCATCACATCTACAAACGGTTCATCAGCGTAGTGCGATTCGTACAGCGCCTGAATATCCGTGGCTTTACCTGCCTCATTTAACTGTACATAGAGGGTGGCCAAAATGCCTCGAATCATGGGGACCAGATGTGGAACAAAAGTCAGGGAGACATCGCGCTGGGCAATCGCCCGCAAGCCTTGTGTGATTTCTGGCAAATGGCGGTGGCCACCCACGCCGTAGGCTTTGAAATTATCGCTGGCTTCGGCAAACAGGGTGTGTACTTCTGCTTTGCGGCCCGCGCCGGATACGCCTGATTTGCAGTCTGCAATGATGCTTCGCTCATTGACCAGCGCCACCGGGCTGCTCAACAAGGGCTTTAAGCCCAGTTGGACGGCGGTTGGGTAGCACCCTGCCAGGCCCACCAGCCGAGCGGTTTTGAGCGCATGACGGTTGACTTCGGCCAGACCATAGACGGCCTGTTCGAGCAGATCGGTGCAAGAGTGTTCCATGGCATACCATTGCTGGAATACCGCGGGGTCTTTGAGGCGGAAATCGGCGGCCAGATCAATGACTTTGACGCCAGCCTCGAGTAATTCGCGGGCTTGAGACATGGCTACACCGTGAGGTGTCGCAAAAAATACCACGTCACATTGTTTGAGTGTGTCTACGGACGGTTCGGTAAATGCAATATTGACGCGACCACGCAGGGACGGATACATCTCCGAGACCGGCATCCCGGCTTCTTTGCGAGACGTAATGGCAACAATCTCAACTTCCGGGTGTTGGGCCAGCAAGCGCAACAACTCAACACCTGTGTAGCCAGTACCGCCAACAATACCTGCACGTAACATAAACCTACTCCAATCAGTAAAAAAGCCGCCGTGCATATTGCCAGGGCGGCTTTCCAAGTAACCCTGCCGGGAGGGTGGCAGGGATTTGTGTCGTCTTGATTAACGCTTGGAGAACTGCTTGCGACGACGAGCGCCTCGCAAACCGACCTTCTTACGTTCAACTTCACGGGCATCACGAGTCACCAGGCCTGCATTGGACAGGACTGATTTTAACTCGGGGTTAAAGTCGATCAGGGCACGTGTCAGACCGTGGCGTACTGCACCCGCCTGGCCAGACTCGCCGCCGCCGTTGACGTTAACCTTGATGTCAAACGTTTGTTCGTTGCCTGTCAATACCAGCGGCTGACGAATAATCATCAGGCCGGTTTCACGGGCAAAGTACTCGTTGGCTGGTTTGCCGTTAACGATGATCTGTCCGGTGCCCAGCTTGATGAATACACGGGCCACAGAGCTCTTGCGGCGACCGGTACCGTAATTGTAATTACCAATCATATTAGCCTCAGATGCTCAGTGGTTTAGGTTGCTGAGACTCATGAGGATGGTTGCCATCCGCATAAACTTTCAGCTTCTTGATCATTGCGTAACCCAATGGGCCCTTTGGCAACATACCTTTAACCGCTTTTTCAAGAGCGCGGCCTGGGAAGCGGGCTTGCATCTTGTCAAAGTTGGTTTCATAGATACCGCCAGGGTAACCTGAGTGACGGAAATATTTCTTTTGCAGACCTTTGTTACCGGTAACGCGCAGCTTGCCTGCGTTAACAACGATAATAAAGTCGCCTGTATCGACGTGTGGTGTGAATTCTGGCTTGTGCTTACCACGCAGACGGCGCGCAACTTCGCTGGCTACGCGGCCCAGGACTTTGTCCTCTGCATCAATCACAAACCACTCACGCTGAACCTCATGAGGTTTTGCGGAAAAGGTTTTCATGACTTACTTTCAAAAAATGAGATGGTTTTATCACTTGCTAACCCAGTTCTTATAAGGCTGTTTTGAAAATCCTCAGCCAATTGCGGGCTCTCCCTAGCAGGCGAACCCAAGATTATAGCGGTTTTTGCTTTGGATTCAAACCCTTGATCGGTTTTTTTTATGGGCTGAGCGGGTAAAATGGACAAAAAAAACCCAAGCCGGTTGGGGCCTGGGTTTAATCCACCAAAGGAGGAGGGTGGAGGAGACAATGG
>DAITMV010000030.1:0-21644 GCA_036834985.1 Burkholderiaceae bacterium
CCACATTCACCTGGGCCCCGGGGGCAAACAACACGCCGTTGGGGTTCACAAGGAACACCTGTCCGTTGGCATTGATCGCCCCTTGAATCACCGAGACATCACTGCCCAGCACCCGGTTGAGCGCCACGGCGCTGGCGCCGGGCTGCACAAAGTTCACCGTGTTGCCTTGGCCAACGCTAAAACCGCTCCAGTCCAGCACCGCACGCTGGCTGCCCTGGGTAATGGTCATGCTATTGCCCGACTGCGCAATGCTCGCCTGCCCGGCGGTCACTTGCCCGCCGGTGGGCAGGTCTGCTGCGTGCGCAAGGCCGCCCCCCATGACCGCATCTCCCATCGCTGCACCGCCCACAACCGCTCCGTTTAAGGCCAAGGCAGATAACAACGAGGTCAACAGCGTTTTGCTGGATTTACCGCGTCCGCGGGTCAGCTCAGAAACCACCACCCACGCCTGGTGGTGGGGATTCCATACAAGTTTATAAGAACGATTTAGGGTGGCGTGCTTGGACATAATAGGCTTTAGCTAGGAATAAGCGAATAATCGGTCGAGTCTAGCAGAGCCGTTTTGCCGAAGATTACGGAAGATTACATCCTTGACCGCAGGGTTTATCAGACACAAAAAAAGCAGCCCGAAGGCTGCTTTTTTTGAGAACGCTTGGTTCACATCAGAAGCGCTGGTTCAGCTGCACCCCGATGAAGTCAACATCCGCTTTCACAACACCGGTGTAGCTTTGTACGATCGGCGGTGTGATCTGCTTGTTGTTACCCACCGGCGCATCTTTGAACTTGATGCGCTCGTAACCAAAGTTAAACTGGGCATCGCGGTTCAGCTCCAGGCCACCACCCAAGGCGTAGAAAATACGATCACTGTCAGGCAGTGTTGGCACGCGCAACTGATCGCTGACCACACTGTTTTCCTTGGCGATACCGGCACGCAATGTCAGGCGACGGTACGGGCGGTAGTTCAGGCCCAGTGCAATCTTTTTAGCCACCTGGAAATCCTGCGGTACATCTTCCAGCACAGAGCCATCGGCACGGCGCGTAAATTTCAGCTTGGTGACGGTGAAGTTTTGGCGGATAAAGCTGGCCATGACATCCAGTTTGGGGTTCACGTTAAAAAACCCGGATATGTTCAATTCATCAGGCAAGGTGATGTCCTGATCAACCGTCTGGTTTTCACCCAACTGCGCGCCTTGTGCCGGGCTGGCTGTCGACAGGGTATTCACGAAGTTTTTCTGCGCAGCATCCTGCTCGATGTGCAGATAACCCTTGTTCTTGAATTTTGTTTTTGGACGATAGCCAATACCAAAACGCATGCGCTCGGTGGGCTCAAACATGGCACCCACCTGCGCGTTGAACGCATTGCCAAACACACGGATGCTGGCGCTGGACTCTCGCAGGTTGGTCGCTGCATTTAATACCGGTGCAGGAATACCTGTGACGCCACCCACAGCGGTTGCGTAGTTGATGTGGGTCTTGATGTCGGTAAAGAAGGTCTCGAAAGACAGGTTACCACCCACGGACAGTTTGTCGGTGAGTTTGTAGCCCAAACCGGTGTTGATACGGATCACCTTCAAATCAGTGTCCGTACTTTGGGTACGGCCAGGATATTCCTGGGGGTAACGAACCACCAAGCCGTGTGAACCACTGATCGAAGCACCAAACACGGTACGGTCGTTGATGGGCACTGCCAGGTAATTGAACGGTGCCACAACGCGGGCAGGCGTATCGCGCTCATAGGTGCGACCTGCGGGCGATGCAGAGCCGTCTTCTGCGGTGTTATCACCGGCGTTACTGATGTATTTTGCGCGGACGGTCGGGACAATCACGCCCTGAACCAGTTCGGCACGCTTAAAGCGTGTCAGGGCTGCGGGGTTGGCAAACAAAACGCTGGGGTCGTTGGCCTCGACTGCCGCGCCTGCATAGGCGTTGCCGATACCGCTGATGTTGTTCTCACTGAGTGCAGTTCCACCTGCAAATACTTGTGAAGCATAGCCAGATAGTAAAGAAACGATTGCCAAACGAATGGCATAAGCGCGCGGGAGCGGCTTGGTCATGCATGTCTCCTATATTTTTATGTTTTATGTTCGTGTTTTATCTTATACCGAACATTTTTCGTTTTAGATCTTGTTAGGAGACTAATAAATAAGTGCATACACGTCTAGTGCAAATTCACTTATTTTGCGCGAATTGTCACGTATTTCTATAAAAGGTAATTTGAAGCCAGTGCTGCGAAGTGCGTTTCTTGACTTTTGACCCATGCCTCCTGATGCCCCAGTTCGGATGCGATGATCCGGGCCACCACAGGGCTGACCTGCGCGGCTGCCCGGGCATCGAGGAACAGGGCGCGGTGTCGGCGGGCCAATACATCTTCCACGGTTTGGGCCAACTCGTTGCGCACAAAAAACCGCACGTGCGCCTCGGTGATGTCCAGCTCTGGATGCAGGCGGTGTGTAGCCCCCGGCATCAGCGCGATTTCACGGCGGTCCGTGCCATAGGCATCAATACCGCCCGGGTGAGCGGCCGCGGTTGCGCCATGCAGCAGCATGTTTTCAGTGTTGCAGGCGCGGCGATCCAACCCACAAACCGCGATGGCCTTGTCCACCACTTCGGCGGCCATGCTCCGGTAGGTGGTCCATTTGCCGCCGGTGATGGTGATCAGCCCGGAGGTGGACACCACAATGGTGTGCTCGCGGGAAATCTGCGCGGTTGACTCGCTGTCATCGGCTTTGACCAAGGGGCGCAGCCCTACAAATACGCTTTTGACATCCGACCGTTTGGGCGCCGGGTGCAGATACATCGCGGTGGTGTTCAGGATAAACGCCACCTCCTCATCCAGCGGACGGGGCTCAAGCGGCGCATCCGAGCGCGGCGTGTCGGTGGTTCCCAACAGGGTTTTACCCAGCCAAGGCACCACAAACAGCACACGCCCATCGGGGGTTTTGGGAATCAGCATGGCGTGCCGGGTCGGTGAGAAGCGCTGATCAACCACCAGGTGTACGCCTTGGCTGGGGGCCAGCATGGTTTTGGAGGACGGGTTGTCCATCTTGCGTACGTCATCAACCCACACACCGGCCGCGTTGATCACGGCTTTGGCTTTAAATTCAAGTGTGTCGCCGGCGAGTGCATCACGCGCCACCACCCCTGCAATACGTTCTTTACCCGCCACTGTCGTTTTGAGCAGGCCGGACACCGGCGCATAGTTGAGCGCCGAGCCGCCCAGATTGAACACGGTTCGCATCAGCGAGATGGCCAGGCGCGCATCGTCAAACTGACCATCAAAATATTGAATGCCACCTTGCAATTTGGGGAGCTTGACGGTGGGCAGGTAATCACGGGTCAATGCCTTGGACAACCATTTGCTGGCACCAATCCCCAAGCGCCCTGCCAGCGCATCGTAGATTTTCATGCCGATCCAGTAAAACGGCAGCAAATACCAGCGATAGGCAGGAATCACAAATGACAGCGGTTTGACCAGATGAGAGGCATTGCGGGCCAACCGGCCCCGCTCGGCCAGGGCCTCACGCACCAGGCTGATGTTGCCCTGGGCCAGGTAACGCACACCACCGTGCACCAGCTTGGTGGCCCGGGAGCTGGTGCCTTTGGCAAAGTCGTGAGACTCAAGCAGCAACACGGAAAAGCCGCGCGCCGCTGCATCCACTGCGGCTCCCAAACCCGTGGCGCCACCACCAATCACAATCACATCCCATATTTTTCCGGATTTGGACTCGCTTCGCAGCGACTGAACCAGCTCTTTGCGTTTAAGCACAGTCCCACCCCCGGGCGCGATCCACGGCTTTATGCCAACGGGTGATCAGATGATCTCTTTGGTCTTGAGTCATGAGGGGTTCAAATCGTTTGTCCACCTGCCATTGCAGTTGGAGTTGCTGTTCATCTCGATACACGCCTGTGGCCAGCCCTGCCAGATAGGCCACGCCCAGCGCAGTGGTTTCGGTCACCTGCGGACGAACTACGGGCACACCGAGCAGGTCGGCCTGCATTTGCATCAGCAGATCATTTTTGGAGGCACCGCCATCCACCCGCAACTCCACCAAGGGGTTGGCTCCGTCTTTTTCCATGGCCTGCACCAGATCGACTGTTTGCAGGGCGATGGATTCAAGGGCTGCCCGCGCAATGTGTGCGTTGGTGGTGCCACGCGTCATGCCGACGATCGTGCCACGTGCGTAGGCGTCCCAATAGGGCGCGCCCAGACCAACAAACGCAGGTACCAGCACCACGCCATCGGTACTGCCCACCCGGGCTGCCAGCTCTTCCACTTCAGCGGAGGATTTAAACATCCCCAACCCGTCTCGCAGCCACTGCACCACGGCACCGGCCATAAAAACGCCGCCTTCGAGCATGTAGGTGGTGCGGCCGTCGCGTTGCCAGCCCACGGTTGTGAGCAACTTGTTGGCCGAACTCACCGGTTTATCCCCGGTGTTGAGCAACATGAAGCAGCCGGTGCCGTATGTATTTTTGGCCGAACCTGCTGCAAAACAGGTTTGCCCGAACGTTGCGGCCTGCTGATCACCCGCGACCCCGGCAATCGGAATTTCGGCGCCAAGTATGGCCTGGGTGGTCATGCCCATGATTTGGCTGCTGGACACCACCGTGGGCAACACAGCCGCCGGAATATTAAACAGGCTGAGCAGGCGTTCGTCCCACTGCAAGGTGCGGATATTAAACAACATGGTGCGCGAGGCATTGCTTACATCGGTGATGTGCTGCCGCCCGCTGGTCAGCCGCCAGATCAACCAGCTATCGACCGTACCAAAGGCCAGCTCGCCGCGTTCGGCTTTGGCGCGGGCACCTGGCACATGGTCGAGCAGCCATTGAAGCTTGGTCGCGGAAAAGTATGCGTCGAGCTCCAAGCCGGTGATATCACGGATCTGTTCACGAACACCCGGCTGCTGGCGTAACTCGTCGCAGCGCTGGGCCGTGCGGCGATCTTGCCACACGATGGCGTTGGCGACCGGTTGCCCGGTGGCCCGATCCCACAACACGGTGGTTTCGCGCTGGTTGGTGATGCCAAGGCCGGCCATGTCGGAGGCTTTCAACTGTGCGCGCTCAATGACGTGCTGCGCACAAGTGAGCTGTGTGTACCAGATTTCCAGCGGATCGTGCTCAACCCAGCCAGGATGCGGGTAATGCTGGGCGAACTCTTGTTGACTGGCGGCAACAATTTGGCCGCTTTCATCAAAAATGATGGCTCGTGAACTGGTGGTACCTTGATCTAGCGCCAAGAGGAAAGCCATACGCGCCGCGCCTCCTATTATTATTGTGTGTTCTGGGTGGTGTTCAGTGTCGGTTTATTGGGCGGGCTTGTCGCTGCCCGATGCAGCGTCGATGGTTTTTTCAATCACCTTGCCGGTGACGCCGACAGCCGCCCCCGCGACTGACACAGCCGCGCCTGCGGCAGCACCGGCCACGCCTATGGCGGCACCCGCGGTTGCGCTGGCCACCGCACACGCACCGAGTTGGGAGCATGTCAGGACCATCAGGGCCAGCACGGCACCTGTGCCCAGATGCGATCGCATCGGGGCCATGTATGTTGTAAACAGGGATTTCATAAGGGCTTCGCCAAGCAAGAGCAACAAGTGTAGCAATCTTACTATGGGCCAGGCCCTGCAGGCGCAAACTTTAGAGGGCAGTACCCACGAAGTGGGTCACACGCTAGAACGTGGTGAACTGCCAGGTGAGGCTGCGGGTAGTGCCACCAATCTGGCCATCAAACTGAACCCGATACACCGTTGCAGATTTGAGCGGAGATAAAGGGATCACGGCTACGCAGAAGTCGTCCACGTTTGAGTCGGTGGTGGAAGTCAGCAGTTTGGTGTTGGTAATCTCGGTTTCGCCGGTGCTGGCGACTTCAAAAATCCGAAAACGCATGGTGGTCAAGCTGATGCCCGGGTACACCTGCAAGGACACTGGATACCCCACGATATTCTGGCCCGGTACGGGGTCAGGCGATTCCGTATCTGAGGCGAATGTGGGGGGGACATTGGTTTGGCTGGGGATTGGCCACACCACGATAGGTGCCGATGACGAGGGGGCCAAGGCCATCGACGCGGGCCGTCCATACACAATGGTCAACACCGAGGTGGTAGACGGTGCTGAGTAGCCTACACCGGCATCAACCAGATCATGACGCAACATGCCCAACCGGTGGTAAATCGCATCGATCAACAAATCATGCAGCACAACGCCGCTTTGTACCGGGCGGGAGGCCGCGGTCACTTCGAGCAGACGGTTCCAGCTGTAGGTTTGATAGTTGACGCGATCGGCCAAGGTGCGGCCCGTAAAATTTGCAGCCGTGCTGGTGTTTTCGACATGCCCAAACTGGGAGGTTTCCAACTGGTAGGCGGTGTGCTTTTGCGCCGCGTTATTTAGCTGGAACTGCGCGTTGACTGCCCCCAGGCCCGCCAGGCCACGAATTTGATTGACGCGGTTGAGCACGTCAATTTCGTTTTGGCTCAGGTTGGTGCCGCCCGATATATTGCTGGACGACGTACCGCTGGGCGCGGCGCTGAAACTTTCAGGACGCGAGGGGCTTACAAGGCCGCTGGTGTCGGAGGTGCCAGCCGCGACATCGGCTGAAGAACCCGAGCCGCCGCCTCCGCCGCAGGCCAGCAGGGACAGTGCCAGCACCGTGGCGGTACCGTAGGCAAACAGCCGTTTGAGAGGCGACCGGGCCGTTAATTGCGTTGATTTGTTTGGAGAAATTGAGTTGAACAACAAAATAAAAGCTCACCGCCTACATACATCAGGCGTAGCATAAAGGCTTATGGGTGAGCTGCATAGGGTTATGTCCTGCCACCTCGGGAGCCGGGCGCCGGACGCGGACGTGGTCCTTTACCCGCAACGCTGCCCGCAGCGCCGCGCGGGCCCGAACTTCGAGGCCGCCCTGGCGCCTCGCCGGCACGCGGTGGACCAAAGGCCTTGCGGATCCGTGGTGTATGCTCCAACGGCTTTTTAGGCGTGCCCTCCTCCACCTTGAACGCTGCGTTGGGGCCCTGCTTTAAATGCTTGAGCAAATACGGCAGCACCGGCTTGAGTTGCTCGCGCAAGTTAAAGGGTGGGTTGAGGATAAACATGCCGCTTTCGGCCAGGTTCATCGCCAGCTCGTCGCTTTTACCAACATTCAGTGTGATATTGAGCCAATTTTTGGCGGGCAGGCGTGACAGCTTGCGAGGCATGTCCTTAGACTCCATGCGGGGCAACACCGGGTACCACACGGCAATCACGGCGCCGGGCAGGCGCTGCAGGATGTCCTGCACACAGGTCACCACCCGGGCATAGTCGTTTTTGTCTTCATAAGGCGGATCAATGATCACCAATGCACGGCGCGACGGCGGTGGCATAAACGCCTTGGCACCCGCAAAGCCGTCATCGGCTTTCATCATCACGCGGCGTGTGTGGCCCGTGGCGCCCTCGTTCATGGCGAGGACATTGTCTTCGAGCAAACCCACATCGGTGGGATGCAATTCAAAAACGCGAATTAAATCTTCATCCCGAGCGACCCGGGCGGCAATCCAGGGGCTGCCGGGGTAAAAGCGCAATACATCATCCTCGTTAAACCCCTGCACCACCTCAATGTAGCGGCCCAGTGGCTCAGGCAGGTCATCAAGCACCCACAATTTGTCGATACCTGAGGCCGACTCACCACTTTTGGCGGCGTGGCCTTCATCCAGCTTGTACAAGCCTGCGCCGGCATGCGTATCCACAATCATGACCGGCTTGTCTTTTTGGGTCATGTAATCGAGCAACTGAATCAACACCGTGTGCTTGAGCACATCCGCGTGATTGCCAGCATGAAACGCGTGTCGATAGCTAAACATAGTGGACTGGACCCAACTTCGTAAAAAGGGTGTAAGGATACGCCATGTGTGCACTATCATGGCGGGCTTTGGTCAACATATCGGATATTAACCGATGAACACATGGACTCCGCTTGCCGGCATCGCGTTATTGCTCAATGCTGCCGTCTGGGGCTTGTCGTGGATTCCCTTTAAGGCGCTGGCTGCCGATGGCATTCACCCCTTGTGGGCCACCTGCATCATTTTTTCATTGTCGACATTGATTCTGGCCGCCAGCAACCAGGGGATATGGCGTCATTTTAAGACCTATCCGGGCCTCTTGTGGCTTTTGTTGGCCGCCGGTGGCACCAATGCCTGCTTTAACACGGCGGTGGCCTTGGGGCCGGTCATCCGCGTGATTTTGCTGTTTTATGTGATGCCTGTGTGGGCGGCACTATTGGCCCGCCTCATTCTCAAAGAACCGATCACCCGCATCGGGCTGCTTGAAATCACCCTGGGCATGGCCGGCGCCATGATGGTGGTGTACCGGCCAGACAGCGGTTTGCCCCTGCCGCAGAGCCTGCCCGACTGGCTCGCACTGGCCGGAGGCTTTCTGTTCGCACTCAATAACATTCAACTCAAACGCTTGCAGCAGGTACCCGCCGCGATCGGCACCCAGGCCATGGTCACCGGTGCGTTTGTGCTGTGTGGCCTGGTGGCCAGCGTGCTCACCGCGCAAGGCATCATTGATACCCCTCACCTGCTGACAGCCGCGCATCGGGACCAATCGCTGCTCACCCTGGTGTTATGGTCGTTTTTGTTTTTGGCGGGCAACCGGTGCCTGCAATACGGTGCCTCCCGGTTACCGGCCGCACTGACGGCGGTGCTGATGCTCAGCGAAGTCATGTTTGGTGCCAGCTCAGCCTGGCTGCTGGGTGAGTCGACACCGCGCTGGCAAGACGCCGCAGGCGGTGCGCTCATTTTAACGGCCGCCACCGTGCGCATCGTACTGGAATCTTTGCGAGGCCAGCCTCGGGCAAAGCCCCTATAATTGGCGGCATAACACGCCTAGGCAGACATCCACAGGGTTATTCATGTCAAACCAAGATTATCCAAAAGACAAAAAGTTATCCCACTTAAAGACCAAGCCGCTTGAACGCAACCTTGCGTTGACCAAGATGGGTTTGGGAGCGGGCGCACGTATCGCCGCGCATACGGTGGGCAACTTTTTTCGGAACGAGGATGACAAGGACACCGCCAACCGCAGGTTTTACGCCGAACAAGCCCGCATGCTGGCGGACGAACTGGGGCAACTCAAAGGCAGCGTGATGAAAGCCGGGCAAATGCTGTCCGTGTATGGGCAGTATTTTCTGCCCGATGAAGCGGTAACGGTGCTCTCCTCCCTGCAAGACTCCACCCAGCCTGTGGAATGGTCGGTGATTGAACCGCAACTGGTCAAAGCCCTGGGCCATCGCACCCTGGCCCAATTAGAGATTGATCAAGAGCCCATCGCAGCCGCCTCGCTTGGACAAGCGCATCGCGCGGTGATTCGAAGCACCGGTGAAGTAGTCGTTATCAAAATTCAGTACCCCGGCGTGGCTGACTCCATCGACAGTGATCTGAAAACCCTCTCACGCCTACTGATGGCGACACGTTTAATTCCCAAGCAACTGGATGTCGACCCGGTGTTTGATGAAGTGCGCGACATGCTCATCCGCGAATGCGACTACTACCAGGAGCGCCGGTACACCGAGCTGTTTGCAGAGCATCTGGTCGACGACGCTCGCTATGTACTGCCCAAGGTGTACGGCGACTATTGTGCCGAGCGGGTGCTGACCACGGGTTATCAGCCTGGGTACTCAGTCAAATCTCCGGAAGTCGCCGCCCTGCCCCAGGCTCGGCGTGACGCACTGGGCTATGCCTTTGTGGAGCTGTTTTTACAGGAGTTTTTTGACTGGAAAATGGTGCAAACCGATCCCCACTTTGGCAACTACCGCATTCAGATCAAGGAGAATGGTGCCGATCAAATCGTGCTGCTTGATTTTGGGGCCACTCGCCAATACCGCAGCGAGTTTGTCAGCAGCTACAGCCATGTGGTTCGAGGTGGGCTGTCTGGCAACCTGGATGAAATCATCAAAGGTACGCTGGAAATCGGCCTGATGGCACCCAATTCGCCGCGCAAGGTGCTGGAAGATTTTGCCGGTTTGGCCCAATTGATTGTGGAGCCCTTCCGCCATACCTCCGACCTGTCCATTCCAAAGCACTGCCTGGCTGCCGATGGCAATTACAATTTTGGACAATCGGACCTGCCAACGCGCGTGGCACAGAAGGCCGCGATGAATGCGTTGTCAGTGCATTTTCGGATACCACCCCGCGAGATTGTGTTTTTGCACCGGCGTATTGCCGGCGTGTTTGCCACGCTCACCGCACTAAAGGCCCAGTTAAATCTGGGGCCTTTACTGGACAAGGTATTAAATTAAATACTGAGGTGCGTGCATCGGTGCGTGCTTGGGCGCACGTTTAAGCGCCTGCTTAGGCTCGCGTTTAGGCTCTATATCCGTTGGGGTTTTGATGCTGCCAGCGCCAGCTGTCGGCACACATGTCCTCAAGGGTTTTGGACACGCGCCATTTGAGAACGTCTGCGGCTAAACCGGGGTCAGACCAATACGCAGGCACATCACCGGGGCGGCGAGCCACGATGTCGTAGGGTATTTTTTGTCCGGATGCTTTTTCAAACGCGGCGATGACATCCAATACGCTGTAACCGACGCCCGTGCCCAGGTTAAACGTGCTCAAGCCGGTATGGCTCATGAGGTGATTGACGGCCGCCACATGGCCCTTGGCCAAGTCGACCACATGAATGTAGTCACGCACACCGGTGCCATCGGCGGTGGGGTAATCGCCCCCGAACACAGATAGTTTTTCACGACGCCCTACCGCTACTTGTGTCACAAACGGCATCAGGTTATTCGGAATACCATTAGGGTCTTCGCCAATCAAACCGCTTTCATGCGCCCCCACGGGGTTGAAGTACCGCAGCGTTACAGCAGACAAGGCCGGGTTAGCCTGGGCGTAGTCACGCACAATCCCCTCGACCATCAGCTTGCTGGCGGCATAGGGGCTTTCCGTGCGCAAAGGCGCAGTTTCGGGAATGGGCGAGGAATCCGGGTTGCCGTACACGGTGGCCGAGGAGCTGAACACAAAGCCGTTCACACCGGCAGCCTGCATGGCGTTGAGCAAGGTGATGGAGCCTTGCACATTGTTGTCGTAGTACTTGAGCGGCTGAGCCACGGACTCACCCACGGCTTTGAGGCCCGCAAAATGAATCACACTGTGCACCGAGTGGTGTTTAAACACGGCATCGAGCGCGGCGCGGTCACGGACATCGGCCTGAACAAACTGAACCGTTTTACCCGTGATGGTTTTGATCCGGTTCAAGGACTCCTGGTTGCTGTTGGAAAAATTATCCAGCGCAATCACTTCAAAGCCAGCCTCAAGCAGCTCAACACACGTGTGCGAGCCAATGTAACCGGTACCGCCGGTCACTAAAATCGTAGGAGTTGTCATCAGTTATTTAGGAGAATATTCGGCAAACGAAGTGGGGGTTTCCCATACGCCAATTTTAACCAAACGGGCCAAACCCTCAGAACGGGCATGCACCCTGGCTTGCAGACGGCCAAACCAGTGACGGGCCAGGTTTTCAGCGGTGGGTTGATGCGCAATCACATACAGCTTGGACGCCAAGCGGTTGTGATTGGTAAAAAAATAACCTTCGGTTTGCACTTCACTGCGAATCACCTCCACCCAGGCCTCATAGGATTCACCTTCAGGACACAGGATAAACAGCATGGCCTCGTCCTCGACGGTGAGGATCAAGCCATGGTCACAGGGCGCATCAAACGTCCCCATCATTTCTTCTTTGAGAAAGGAGAAATCCATGATCATGCCGGAGGTATGAAAGTGCTCATTTTGCTCGGAGACACTGAGCTCGCAGACCGCCTCAATTTCGTAGCGGTGACCGTGCAAATTGCGGCATTTGGAGCCGTGATTGGGTAAACGATGAGCGGCGTCGATGCCGATTTGTTTGGACATGCGAAGGGTCATGTTGTACCCGCAGCCTGCAAAGAGTCCTTAATTCGTGAACTGTATCACCAAAAGACCACTCCATGCGGCGCCTGGCTCAAGTGTAACCGGGTTGGCAGCCACAACAGGCTCCACACACACAAAGCGCCTCCAATCGTCATCCGGCAGATCACTTAAGGATTTAGCAAGTTCGATACCAGGGTTCCAGATCATCCAGTTGTCAAAACCTTCTGCGCGCAATCGAAGCCGTCGGTCTCCATCACACAGCACAATGTCAGGCGCCTGCAAGTACAAGCGCTCAAACGCCTGGCCCTGCAAAAATGGTTGGGACAACGTAGCTGATGTGTTGCCATAACGATCCTCAAACGGCACAGCATCCAGCCCCTCGATGCGCAGTGTGCGTGCATCCTTCAAGAGCCAATAAGGGTGTAGCCCCCCTGTGAACTCAAAGGGTGTAGATCCGGTGTTTTGAACCGAGAATGTCATTGTGAGTGCATCTGCCGCACTCATTTGGGGACTCAGCGCTAAGGAGCCACGGCGGGCTGACACGCTGACCCGCGCATGCCCCATCCACTGGTTGGAAGGTTCGGGAGGGACGTCGATGCAATAAGATTGACCATGGACTTGTTCCACCATGGACCAAATGCGCTCACGCAGTAGACCGTGCTTGGGCCCCGGGCCTCGCGTTGCAAATTGTGGAAACATCATCGGCACGCCACCCCGCATGACAGCAGGCGTTGGAGTTAACTGATCGCGCAGCCCATGATGAGGACTCAGATAAAAAAGCTCTTGATGTGCAAGCTGCGCGGACAATAGCTGGGCACCCCAGGTGGACCATTGCATGGGTAAAACTCCGTTGTGTGTATGTTTGGATAGAGCGCCGCGACTTTACAGACCGCGCGCCACAAAATCAGGATTGTCTAACGTGGGCTTGCCGTACGTGAGGGGTAGGCCGTCCAGGGTCAAGACCTGCCCACCTGCCGCCGCCAACACCGCATGGCCTGCGGCGATATCCCATTCCATGGTGCGTCCTAAACGTGGGTATAAATCAGCCTGCCCGGCAGCGATCATGCACAGTTTAAGCGAGGAGCCAACGGGGATGCAGTGGGCAACCGGGTAGTTGGCTAAATACGTGGCTAAAAAAAGTTGTAAACGAGCTTCATCTGAATGGGAACGGCTGACCAGCACCGTCAGACCCTCGGCAGGTGCAAGGCGGCAGGTGATGGGCCGACGTGTGCCGTTGTCTTGCTGCCAGGCGCCCGTAGCAATATCGCCAGCGTACAGATGCCCCAACGCAGGGGCATACACAACGCCCAGTACCGGGACCCCTTGATCGATTAACGCGATATTGATCGTAAATTCACCATTGCGAACGATAAATTCGCGGGTGCCATCCAAGGGATCGACCAGCCAGTAGACGCTGGCGGGTGGATTGGCCGTGTGAGAGGCAACTGACTCTTCGGAGATGACAGGGATGTGCGGCGTCAACCGGGACAAGGCCTCGATAATGATTGCGTCTGCCTGGCGGTCGGCCTCTGTGACGGGAGAGCCATCAGCCTTGTAGGCGACCTCTGCTGGCGCGTTGTAAATGGCCATGACGGCGTCGCCAGCCTTGCAGGCGATATCGGCGAGGTGTTCTATCAAGTCAAGCGTATTCATGGAGCCTTACGAGCATCAGCGGCGATAAGGGTATTGTGGGGCATGGCGCACAAGACATGAAGCACCCGCCAAAACAAAAAACCCCACCATGCGGTGGGGTTTTTTGTTTTGGCGGAGACGAGAAGATTCGAACTTCCGATGCACTTTTGGCGCATGCTCCCTTAGCAGGGGAGTGCCTTCGACCACTCGGCCACGTCTCCAAAACTTTCAAGAGGGCGAATTATAGCCGTAAATAACGGCGTTGTGCCAGCCCCAACGGGGGAAACGGAAAAATTATGCTGCGGCCTGCTCAAGTCCGAAGGCTTTGTGCAGGGCACGTACCGCCAATTCCATGTATTTGTCGTCGATAATCACGGATACCTTGATCTCGGAGGTAGAGATCATCTGGATGTTGATCCCCTCTTCTGACAGGGTACGGAACATCAGGCTGGCAATCCCTACATGCGAACGCATGCCGATACCCACGATGGACACTTTGGCGACCTTATCGGCGCCCAGCACTTCTTTGGCGCCCACCTGACCCTTGACCTTTTCGGTCAACAGCGCCATGGCCTTGGGGTACTCGTTGCGGTGCACGGTGAAGGTAAAGTCGGTGGTGCCATCGCTGCCCTGGTTCTGGATGATCATATCGACGTCGATATTGGCGTCGGCCACCTGGCCCAGAATTGAATAGGCAACGCCTGGACGGTCAGGCACGCCGCGGACGGTGATTTTGGCTTCGTCGCGGTTAAAAGCGATACCGGAAACGACGGCTTGTTCCATGTTTTCGTCTTCCTCAAAAGTAATCAGGGTGCCGGAGACGGCTTCTTCGGCCAGAGGGATCATTGGGTCTGTCAGGCTGGACAACACGCGGGTGGGCACACGGTATTTGCCAGCAAATTCGACGGAGCGGATTTGCAGCACTTTGGACCCGAGAGAGGCCATTTCCAGCATTTCTTCGAAGGACACCACATTCAAGCGGCGCGCTTCTGGAACCACGCGAGGGTCGGTGGTGTAGACACCATCGACATCGGTATAGATGAGGCACTCATCCGCCTTGATCGCAGCGGCGACGGCAACGGCCGAGGTATCGGAACCGCCACGGCCCAGCGTCGTTACGTTGCCTTGGGGATCAACGCCCTGAAAGCCGGTGATGACAACCACTTTACCGGCGTTCAGATCGGCCTTGATGCGAGCATCGTCGATGGACTCAATACGCGCTTTGGTAAAGGAACTGTCGGTTTTGACGGGCACTTGCCAACCAGCGTAGCTGACGGCATCCACCCCCTCAGCTTTGAGCGCCATGGCCAGAAGGCCTACGGACACCTGCTCGCCGGTACAGGCGATCATGTCGAGTTCGCGGGGGTCGGGCTGCTCCTGAATTTCTTTGGCCAGGGCAATCAGACGGTTGGTTTCGCCGGACATGGCCGAGGGCACCACCACCACCTGGTGGCCAGCCGCATGCCATTTCGCAACGCGTTTGGCGACGTTTTTGATTCGCTGGGTTGAACCCATCGATGTGCCGCCGTATTTGTGCACAATCAGTGACATATAAAACCTGCTGGGAAAGGCTAAGATTAAGTGAAGCCTAACATTTTAACCGATCCCTGCCGTTTACGCGATGCTCACTGATTAGATGAATACCCCAAGTTCAGCTGGGAACCGCCTGATTCCTTTTCCTGGGGATTGTTGCGGGCAAATTCAACCTCGTCCAGGTATTCGGTGGTGATGTCGCCAGTGACGTATTGACCGTCAAAACAGGAGGCTTCAAACCGCTTGAGCTTGGGGTTGATTTCGGCAACAGCGCGCTTCATGTCTTCAATGTCCTGATACACGAGCGCATCGGCGCCGATTTCGCGGGCAATTTCCTCATCAGAACGACCACTGGCAATCAACTCATCCCGGGTAGGCATATCGATACCGTAGACGTTCGGAAAACGTACCGGCGGTGCAGCCGACGCAAAAATGACGCGTTTGGCGCCAGATTCCCGAGCCATGGTGACGATTTCACGGCTGGTGGTACCGCGAACAATAGAGTCGTCCACAATCAGGACGCTCTTACCCTTGAACTCGACCGCAATCGGGTTGAGCTTTTGGCGAACACTTTTACGGCGAACCGCTTGACCGGGCATGATGAAGGTGCGGCCGATGTAGCGGTTCTTGATGAACCCCTCGCGGTATTGCAGGTTCAGGCGAGACGCCAGCTCCATAGCGGCCGGGCGGCTTGAGTCGGGAATCGGCATGACCACGTCGATATCGCCCGCGCCCAGTTCGCGCTTGATTTTTTCGGCTAGGTACTCACCCATTTTGACGCGGGCACCGTACACGGAGACGCCGTCCATGATCGAATCAGGGCGGGCCAGGTAAACGTATTCAAAGATACAGGGGTTGAGCACGGTATTTTCAGCGCATTGCTGGCTGTACATACGCAGGTCTTCGTCGATAAAAATGGCTTCGCCAGGCTCCACATCACGTAAAAACTGAAAGCCCATGCCCTCAAGCGCCACGCTTTCGGAGGCGACCATGTATTCAACGCCCTGCTCTGTTTCGCAGGTTCCGATCACCAGCGGGCGGATACCAAACGGATCACGGAACGCCAGCAAACCAACGCCAGCCACCTGGGCGACACAGGCATAGGCGCCGCGCACACGGCGATGCACGCCAGCAACTGCACGGAACACGGTGGATGGATCAAGCGTGTAGGAGGAAGAGACCGCGTGAAGCTCATGCGCCAGCACGTTGAGCAGCACTTCAGAATCGGAGTTGGTGTTGATATGGCGACGATCGTTTTTGAACAGCTCGTTTTTCAGGTGATCGCAGTTGGTGAGGTTGCCGTTGTGCGCCAGGATGATGCCAAAGGGAGCATTGACGTAAAACGGCTGGGCCTCTTCTGAGTTGGAGGCAGACCCGGCCGTTGGGTAGCGTACGTGGGCAATGCCGACATTACCCGGCAGTGACCGCATGTTGCGGGTGCGAAATACATCACGGACCAGGCCGTTGCCCTTGAACATATTAAATGTGTTACCACTGGCTGTTGCAATACCAGCGGCATCCTGACCGCGGTGCTGCAGGAGCAGCAAGCCATCATAGAGCAGTTGATTGACTGGGGTTCGGGACGCAATACCCAAAATTCCGCACATGGCTTTCTCCTAATACCTTAATACCTGACCCACTTGGCCAGCTCATCCGGCAAGTGAGGTTTAACGGTTCGAACTGCATTTTCTGCAAACGGTGACAGCATGGCGTGTCGCCAAAAATCTTGTTTGGGCAGGGACGTCAGACCCGCCGCGGTGACCAGCGTCAGGACAATCACCACACCACGGGCCGCACCAAAGGCGCCACCCAGACCCCGATCGGCAAAGCTCAGACCCGCAGCTGAAATAATTTTCCCGATCAGCCAGGTAAAGATACCGCCGACCACCATGGACCCCACAAAGGCCGCAGCGCAGCCGGCGAGCATCTTCATGGGCTCGGACAGACCCTCCACCGCGGGCACATACACGATTAATGCAGGGCCGTAGTGATTGGCTACATAAAACGCAGTGATCCAGTTGGCCAGCGACAGGATTTCCTTGACCAGGCCACGAATCACGGACAAAGCCACCGACAATACAAAAATCCCGATGACTACGTAGTCAAACAGGGTCATTGAACGATCACCCCTGTGATGCCGCCCGTGGCAAGCTGGTCGCGGGCTTTGACGGCCGCTTCACGCTCTGTGTAAGGACCGGTGCGTACCCGGTAGACGGTTGCATTTTGCCCTGAACCGGCTTCCATCGACGCTGAAAAACCTTTGGCTTTGAGTTGAGCCATGACTTCTTTGGCTTTGGCCTCAGAGCTAAACGCCCCGACCTGGACATAATGCCGGGTGGGTGATGGAGAAGCCGCTGCAGAGCCGGACGGCTTGCCTGCAAACTGTGCAATCGCGTCAGCCTTGGCGTCTTCTTTTTTATCGTCCTTAACCGCAGGTTTGACGTCTGCCTTGTGTTCAAGCTTAGGCGCCGCTTTTGGCTCTGGCTTGGGCTCTGGCTTGGGCTCTGGCTTTGGCTCTGCTTTGGGTTCTGGTTTTGATTCAGCCTTGGGCTTGGGGTCAGGCTTTGACTCAACTTTGGGTTTGGGTTCTGGCTTTGTCACCACGGGTTGGGGCTCTGCCTTGGCAACCGGGGCTGGCTCGGGTTCGGGCTCAGGCGCCTGCACCGTGGCAGGAGGCATTGGTAGCTCACGCTTGGGGGTAAAGGGCGTATCCCGCGACGGGATCATCAAGGCCATGTTGTCTGAGACGGGCTTGGGCTCATCGTCCAGCACCATGGGCAAAACGATGATGGCAGCCAGGAGCAGCGCGATGGAGCCGACCAGGCGCCTGCGGGCTTTGCGTTTGTGGTCGTCGTCAGGATCCAGACGGCTGCTGCCACGCGTATTACGCGCGGTGGGCCGTTTGGGAGCCTTGTCGTCTTTCGAAGTAAAACGGGAGAAAAAACCCATGAGATGCGTAAAGATATCCTGTGACGAAGGTTTAACGGGGAGATTGCCGTGCCGCTTTGCGATGCTGCATGACTGCGGACACGGTTAAAAACGAACCGAATACCAGGATTCTATCATTCGCCTCTGCCCCACCACATGCGATATCAAATGCTTGTGTAATGGTGTCGTAGGTTTGCACCGAACGATCGGGCGCTTTGAGGGCAATGCCGCCACCAGCCTTGGATTTGGCAACGCCCGCCCAGTCAAACGCGGCGCCTTGAACGCCTCGCTCAGCCAGTTGTTGGGCCAGTGCCTGTGCCGTCAAACCACGCGGCCCCGGTGTCGAGACCAGATGCCAGTGATCCACACGGTCTTTGAGGTGATCTACCACCGCGCCGACATCTTTATCGGCCAGCATGCCAAAAACGGCATGGGTGTAGGGAAAAAACCCCATATTGTCGAGGTTTTGACGCAGGTGACCGGCAGCATGGGGGTTATGGGCAGCATCCAGCACGATGGTGGGTTGACCCGGCAGCACCTGGAATCGTCCAGGCCACTCCACCAGCAACAGACCCTGACGAACCGACTGGGCGGGCACGGCAAGGCGATCACGCAAGCTCTCGAGCGCAGCCAAAGCCGCCGAGGCGTTGAGCAACTGGTTAGTACCCCGCAGGGCCGGGTAGGCCAGTGCGTTGCGTCGCTGTTCACGGCCTCCGTAGCCCCACTGCTGCTTGTCACCGGAGTAATTAAAATCGCGGCCGAACAACCATAAATCGGCCCCGATATGGTGGGCGTACTCGATCACGGAAGCGGGCGGGCTAGGATCGCTGACAATGGCTGGGCGCCTTGCCCTGAAAATTCCCGCCTTTTCACGACCAATCGACTCCCGATCTGGCCCCAGAAACTCCATGTGATCCAGATCAACACTGGTCAGGATGGCACAATCGGCGTCGATGATATTGACCGCGTCCAGCCGCCCGCCCAGGCCCACCTCAAGCACCCAGACGTCAAGCTGGCGACGCTGGAACAAATACATGATGGCCAGCGTTGTGATTTCAAAATAGGTCAGGCTGGCCTCGTGGGCAGGCAAGGATTGCCGAGCCTGCTCTACATGGGCGATCGATTCAATCAAATCAGAGTCGCTGGCCAGTTCGCCGTTGACACGGGCTCGCTCGTTAAAATGGATCAGGTGCGGTGAGGTGTACATGCCGACCCGATAACCGGCCTGCATCAGGATCGATTCGAGCATGGCGCAGGTAGACCCCTTGCCGTTGGTTCCTGCCACGGTGATGACGGTGGCATTGGCAACCAGCCCCATGGCATCTGCCACACGCCGGACGCGCTCTAGCCCCATGTCGATCGGTTTGTGGTGAATGCCTTCGATGTAGGCAAGCCAATCGGCCAGCGAACTGCCCGCAGCGGGAACGGCGACCGGCAGCATCAGGCGGGTATCTCCACGGTCTGTCGAGTCAATAACGCCACCAGACGGGCCACGGTGGCGCGCATCTCGCGACGATCAACAATCATGTCGATCGCACCTTTGTCGAGCAGGAACTCAGCGCGCTGGAAGCCCTCGGGAAGCTTTTCGCGAACGGTTTGCTCAATGACCCGCGGACCGGCAAAACCAATCAAAGCCTTGGGCTCGGCGATGACCACATCGCCTAAAAACGCAAAGCTGGCCGACACACCGCCCATGGTCGGGTCAGTGAGAATGGAAATATACGGCAGCCTGGCCTCGGCGAGCTTGGCGATCATCGCGGAGGTTTTGGCCATTTGCATCAGCGAGCTCAGCCCCTCTTGCATGCGCGCCCCGCCAGAGGCCGTGACGCTGATGAAAGGCACACGCTGCTCGATGGCCAGTTGTACGCCCCGCGCAAAACGCTCGCCCACCACCGAGCCCATGGAGCCCCCCATGAAGTCAAATTCAAAACAGGCCACCACCACGGGCAGGGCGTGAATGGAACCGCTGTACACAACCATTGCATCGGTTTCGCCCGTATCGTCGACCGCCTGCTTTAAGCGCTGGGGATACGGCTTGCTGTCCACAAACGCCAGACTGTCCACCGGGACAACTTCCTGGCCCAACTCAAAACGGCCCTCTTCGTCGAGCAGGGCGTTAAGCCGCTCACGGGCGTCGATACGCATGTGGTAGCTGCACTTGGGGCACACCGATAAATTGCTCTGCAAATCGGTGGTGTAAAGCACCGCTTCGCAGGAGGCACACTTGACCCACAGACCTTCAGGCACGCTGTGGCGGGGCCTGTCGCCGGTCTGCCGGGCAATGCGGGGCGGTACTAACTTTTCGATCCAGCTCATGTCACATCCTTGTTCTTTGCTTGAGGTATTAACGTTGGCCGTATGGTTTGTTATGGTTGGCCAAACTGCGCATCGAGCGCCTGACGAATGGGCGACAGAAATGCACTGGCAACGGTGGCGGCCTGATCGGCCGGTTGCGCTTCTAATGCTTGAATCAACGCTGAGCCAATAACCACTGCATCGGCGGAGTGGGCGACCTTGCAAGCCGACTCCGCATCACGAATACCGAAGCCGACGCCCACGGGTAAAGACGTGTGTTGGCGAATCACGGGCAGTTTGGAGCCCACCTCAGCAGTATTCAGCGTGGCCGCCCCCGTGACGCCTTTGAGCGACACATAGTAAATGTAACCGCAGGCGGCTTGAGCCACTTTTTCGATGCGGTCATCGGTCGACGTGGGCGCCAAAAGGAAGATAGGATCCATTCCGGCGCTGCGCATCTGGGACGCAAATTCAACGGATTCCTCAGGGGGGTAATCCACCACCAGTACACCGTCGACACCAGCCTGTTTGGCCCGATCAATAAAAGCCTGGCTGCCCATGCGTTCGATGGGATTGGCATAGCCCATCAGCACAATGGGGGTTTGATCGTCTGTTTCACGGAACTGACGCACAAACTCCAGGACTTTGAGGGTACCCACGCCCTTTTCCAGAGCTCGCTCACTGGAGCGTTGAATCACCGGGCCATCGGCCATGGGGTCCGAAAACGGCACGCCAACCTCGATCACATCAGCGCCGGACCGGGCCAGTGCATGCATGAGATCCACGGTGACCTCAGGGGAGGGGTCACCGGCTGTGAAGAACGGGATCAGGCCCTTGCGACCCTGCAGCTTTAATTGTTCGAAACGTTGCTGGATACGGGACATGGTTACTTTCCGCAGGCAGCCTGAGCGCCTGTGCGGCAGTCAGGATGACAATAAAAATCGGCACCACTTTGACGGGCCACGGTGTGCATGTCTTTGTCCCCACGCCCGGAGAGGTTCACGAGAATGATTTTATCTTTGGGCAAAGTGGCGGCGAGCTTGGCAGCGTGCGCCAGTGCATGACTGGATTCGAGCGCCGGGATGATGCCCTCGATGCGACAGCAGTCGTGAAACGCCTGTAGCGCCTCCGCATCGGTGATGCCGACATATTGGGCGCGGTTGCTGTCTTTGAGCCAGGCGTGTTCAGGGCCGACTCCCGGATAATCCAGGCCTGCCGAGACTGAATGGGTCTCGATGATTTGCCCGTCTTCACTTTGCAGCAGATAGGTGCGGTTGCCATGCAAGACGCCGGGTGACCCAGCGGACAGCGAAGCCGCGTGGCGGCCGGTGGCAATGCCCTCGCCTGCTGCCTCTACCCCGATCAACTTGACAT
>DAITMV010000031.1:0-21424 GCA_036834985.1 Burkholderiaceae bacterium
GACCTACTCAACGATTTATACAAGGCAGGACGCCTGTTGGCCCTGAACCCCACCGGATATGAGCACTTCTGATTCTTACTGGCGAGAACCTCTGGCCGAGGACATGCCTGAGCCTGACTGGAAAAACAAACCGTCAGCCATCACACAATTTGCGGCGATTCGCCGTCCAGGTTGGCGATTCATGTTGTCGAACCCGGCCCACGTGCTGGCACAAGGGTTTGGCAGTGGGTTGTCTTGGGTGTCACCCGGTACGTTTGGCACACTCTTTGGCTGGTTGACATTCCTATGGCTTGATTCTCACATCAACGACGCTGCCTGGATGGTGCTGTTGAGCATCGGTTTTGCGGTGGGCTGTATCGCATGTCACTTTACCGGCAAGCACCTCGGGGTTGCGGATCACGGCTCGATCGTATGGGACGAAATTATCGCCATCTGGCTGGTCTTGTGGATATTGCCCCGGGACTCAATTACCCAAGCCTGGGCGTTTGTGGTCTTTCGGATTTTCGACATTGCCAAGCCTCAGCCCATTCAATATTTCGACACCCGCTGGAAGAATGGCTTTGGTGTGATGTGGGATGACCTGGTGGCCGCCTTTATGACCTTGCTGACTTTTGCACTGGTGCATCGGGTTTGGGGCATATGGTAAGCCAGACCTTAGCCGACGCCGTGGGGCAAGCCCTCCTGGCAAGAGGTTGGACGGTTGCCACAGCAGAGTCCTGCACCGGAGGGGGAATTGCAAGCGCCTTGACGGATATTGCCGGTTCAAGTCAATGGGTCAGCGGCGGCGTGGTCACCTACAGCAACCAGATGAAACACGATCTGCTCAACGTCCCTCAGGACATGCTGCGTGACCACGGAGCGGTCTCCGAGCCGGTCGCGCGGGCGATGGCCGCTGGAGTTCAGTCCGTCAGTGGCGCACAGGTGACCGTATCGGCCACAGGTATTGCGGGGCCCGGCGGGGCGGTTCCAGGTAAGCCGGTGGGTACGGTCTATATCGGCCTGCTTGTTTGCCCTGACTCCTCGCAAGCCCCCCTTGTCGATTGTGTGGCCCGTTGCCAGTTCGACGGAGACCGGGCGCAAGTCCGCGAACAAACCATTCGTTATGCCTTGCAGGCGATACTGGATGGTGTCACTAAAAATACTGTATAGGAAAACAGTATATTCTGTGCCATAATTTCCGCACTTAACCTATTTTCAAGAGTACAAACATGACCGAGGATCTCCGCTCCAAAGGCGTTTCTGCTGAAAAAACCAAAGCACTGGCTGCCGCACTGGCCCAAATCGAAAAGCAGTTCGGTAAGGGTTCGATTATGCGTTTTGGCGAAAACGATCCGGGGCAAGACATTCAGGTCGTTTCGACCGGGTCGCTGGGTCTGGATGTTGCTTTGGGCGTGGGGGGCTTGCCCCGTGGTCGCGTGATCGAAATCTATGGCCCTGAATCGTCCGGCAAAACCACACTGACCCTTCAGGCCATTGCACAGATGCAGGGGCAGGGCGGTATCTGTGCCTTTATTGATGCCGAACACGCACTGGATGTTCAGTACGCCCAAAAGTTGGGCGTCAATTTGCCTGATCTCCTGATTTCCCAGCCCGATACAGGCGAGCAGGCTCTCGAAATTGTCGATGCCCTGGTTCGGTCTGGTTCAGTGGATTTGATTGTTATTGACTCGGTGGCAGCGCTGACCCCGCGTGCTGAAATCGAGGGCGAAATGGGCGATTCCCTCCCCGGTTTGCAAGCCCGCCTGATGAGCCAGGCATTGCGCAAACTGACCGCCAACATCAAACGCACCAACACCATGGTGATTTTTATTAACCAGATTCGTATGAAAATCGGTGTGATGTTTGGCAGCCCAGAGACCACCACCGGCGGTAACGCCCTCAAGTTCTACGCCTCGGTACGTCTGGACATACGCCGGGTCGGCTCCATCAAGAAGGGTGATGAAGTGGTTGGTTCAGAGACCAAAGTCAAAGTGGTCAAGAACAAGGTATCTCCACCCTTTAAGGAAGCCTGTTTCGATATTTTGTACGGTGAAGGTATTTCCCGCGAGGGCGAGGTGCTCGATTTGGGTGCCCAACATAACATCATTGATAAATCCGGCGCTTGGTACAGTTACAAGGGCGACAGGATTGGTCAAGGTAAAGATAACAGCCGCGATTACCTGCGTGAGCGTCCAGAACTGACACTCGAAATCGAGAACCTGATTCGCGAAAAGCTGGGGGTTGCCTCCCGCGCAGCACCGGTTGATACCCCGGTTGCAGCACCGGCTGCGTCTGAGTCCAACGCCAAAAAATCGGCTGAGTAACAACGCCTGTCCAACTGGATCTTTCAACTTAGACCATGAAAGCAAAGCCAAGGCTATCTTGCAAAGCAAAGGCCTTGGCCTACTTGTCTCGTCGTGAGCACAGTAAGCTGGAGTTGCACACCAAACTCATCCGCGCAGGTTATGAGGCGGATGAGGTTGAACAAGCCATCGCTGCGGTGGGTGACTATGGCTGGCAAAGTGATGAGCGGTTTGCTCAGAGCTTGGCCCGCAGGCGGTCGGGTAGCTATGGCAAACGATTGATCAGCGCGGAGCTCAAACAGCATGAGATTGACGGAGCATCGGTCTCCGAGGCGATCAATGCTTTGCAAGATGAGCCTGAACGAGCCTTGTACTGGGTTCAAAAACGCTATGGACACTATCCCCATGATGCTGAGCGAGACGAGCAGCAGGCGCTCATCGCCAAAATTTTCCGATTGTTGATCGCCCGGGGATTTACATCGGACGATATTAAAAAAGCCATGACTCGCTGGCGCGAATTCGATGAATGATAAGACCTACCTATGACCTTCTCTTAAGGCTGTGGTAGACTTCTAATTAACTCGAGGTCTCAAGTGTTTTACATAGAGTTGGAGTTCTAGTCGGTCAGCGAAGCGCGGGCCGGCGTGCACAAAGACCCCCGAAAAAGTTGCTCAGGACGTGTCCACCTGCACCAGTACTTCCTCTATCCACCAGAGCCGTGAAGGCTTTGTCGTCGGCATCGTGTTACCGCATTAACCCAAAAACGTTTTGCAAAGATTGGTTTGTCGTGCATTGCTACAAACGATGCCCAGCAGGCTGTTATTGATACTCAAGTGTGACCAAAAGCCTCACGTATTTAGTCCAAGGAAACCGAGATGAAAATCCATGAATACCAAGGCAAGCAAATTTTGCGTAATTACGGCGTCGCCGTACCGCAAGGGTTTGCCTGCTTTTCTGTAGAAGAAGCGATCAGCGCAGCCGAAAAACTCGGTGGGCCTGTGTGGGTTGTAAAGGCGCAAATTCACGCTGGTGGTCGCGGTAAGGGGGGAGGCGTCAAGCTCGCCCGCAGCATGGATGAGGTCAAGTCACACGCGTCCAGCATTCTGGGCATGCAATTGATCACGCACCAAACCGGGCCTGAAGGCCAGAAGGTTCGTCGCCTGCTGGTTGAAGAGGGTGCGGACATCAAAAAAGAATACTATGTGGGTATGGTGGTCGATCGCGTGACACAACGTGTCTGCGTGATGGCCTCCAGCGAAGGCGGTATGGAAATCGAAGTGGTGGCCGAGCACACCCCCGAGTTGATTCACAAAGTGTATGTGGATCCCGCTGTGGGTCTGACCGACGCAGAGGCTGATGACCTGGCTGCCAAAATTGGTATCCCTGCTGCGTCCATTCCCAAGGCCCGTGTCGCGTTCCATGGCTTGTACAAGGCGTTCTGGGACACAGATGCCAGCTTGGCCGAGATCAACCCGTTGATTCTGACGGGCTCTGGCGACATCATCGCTCTGGATGCCAAAATCGACTTTGATTCAAACTCGATGTTCCGTCACCCTGAGCTGGTGGAGTTGCGCGATCTGGAAGAAGAAGATCCTGCCGAGGTAGAAGCCTCCAAATTTGACCTGTCCTATATTTCGCTCGATGGCGACATTGGTTGTCTGGTCAACGGGGCCGGTCTGGCCATGGCCACCATGGACACCATCAAGCTGTTTGGCGGTGAGCCTGCCAACTTCCTGGACGTTGGCGGCGGTGCTACCACTGAGAAGGTGACAGAAGCGTTCAAGATCATGTTGAAAAACCCCAACCTCAAGGCCATTTTGGTCAACATCTTCGGCGGCATCATGCGTTGTGACGTGATTGCCGAGGGTGTGATCACAGCCTCTAAGGTGGTGGGCCTGTCGGTACCGTTGGTGGTTCGTATGCGTGGTACCAACGAAGATCTGGGCAAGAAAATGCTGGCTGACTCTGGTTTGCCGATTATTGCTGCCAACACCATGGCTGAAGCTGCTCAAAAAGTGGTAGCAGCTACCAAGGCTTAAGACTCGCGCGAACCCCGAGCCTGGCCAAAGGCCGGGCACAGCTGAAAGGAAATTTACATGTCTATCCTGATTAACAAGGATACCAAGGTCATCACCCAGGGTATTACCGGTAAAACCGGCCAATTCCACACCCGTATGTGTCGTGAGTACGCCAACGGCAAAAACTGTTTTGTGGCGGGTGTGAACCCCAAAAAAGCAGGCGAAAGCTTTGAAGGCGTTCCCATTTATGGCTCAGTGGCTGATGCCAAAGCACAAACCGGCGCCACTGCATCGGTCATTTATGTACCGCCTGCAGGCGCTGCCGCTGCCATCTGGGAAGCCGTTGAGGCCGATCTGGATCTGGTGATCTGTATTACGGAAGGTATCCCGGTCCGCGACATGATCATGGTTCGCGACCGCATGCGCAAAGAAGGCAAAAAGACCATTTTGGTCGGCCCCAACTGCCCTGGTGTCATTACACCCGAAGAAATCAAGATCGGCATCATGCCTGGTCACATTCACAAAAAGGGCCGTATCGGTGTGGTTAGCCGTTCAGGCACGTTGACCTATGAAGCCGTGGGTCAATTGACTGAGCTGGGCTTGGGCCAGTCCTCTGCTGTCGGTATTGGTGGTGATCCAGTTAACGGTTTGAAGCACATTGAAGTCATGCAGATGTTCAACGACGATCCAGACACCGACGCCGTGGTCATGATCGGTGAAATTGGTGGCTCTGATGAAGAAACCGCAGCGCTGTGGATCAAAGACAACATGAAAAAACCGGTGGTTGGCTTTATCGCAGGTGTGACTGCACCTCCAGGAAAACGCATGGGCCATGCGGGCGCGATTATCTCCGGTGGCAAGGGTACTGCCCAGGAAAAGCTGGAGATCATGGCCGCTTGCGGTATCACCGTGACCAAAGACCCCTCCGAAATGGGTCGTCTGCTCAAGGCAGCCATTGGTCAGTAAGCAGCAATTTGTAAGTTTTAAGTAACGCAAGGTGGGTCACAAGCCCACTCATGTGCTTAGAAGCCCCTAAAGCAGACTAGCTTTAGGGGCTTTTTCTTGTCGGTTCCATTTTTACTCCCTTTAGGTGTCTCACCCGGATGCTGGGTGCCCGCTTGAGGCTGATCATCAAATACTTGACTCCATGAAGGCCCCTTCGCCTTTATTTCAATGGAGAAAAATGATGATGCTCAGAAGTAGACATTCAATCAAAACCATCAAGCAAGCAGGTTTCACCCTGATTGAATTGATGATTGTTGTTGCCATTATCGGGATTTTGGCAGCAGTGGCTGTACCTGCATTTCAGGATTACATGGCCCGTTCAAAAATCACGGAAGTTATTTCAGCGATGTCCGCATGCCGCACGGGTGTAACGGAATTTGCGACCTCGCAAAACAGGCTACCCGCATCAGCGGATGAAGGTGGTTGTGCATCAGGCGCGCAATCCAAGTATGTGGCTAATATGGCAGTGGGTGCTGGGGGTGTTATTACTGCCACCGTTCGTAACATCAACAAAGTGGTGGATACCAAAACGGTCTCTTTTACGCCAACCCGGGATACGGACGGTACCGCAAAAACTCCTGCAAAAGATGGTGAAACCATAACAGGTTGGGCATGTTCTTCCAGTTTTGCGACTGGAGACTTTAAATTCTTGCCATCGAATTGCCGTCAATCAAAGGTGGGCACATTGAACTAATTAAATCGAGGTAAGCCGATCTTGGCTGTTTTCTGATCGTGTATTAGTCACTTCGTAGCGCCTCTGCCGGGTTGAGCTTGGCTGCTCGCCTGGCAGGCGTCCAGCCAAAAAAGATCCCTGTCCCGGCGGCTGCCAAAAACGCCATCACCATGCTGGGTACAGTAATCACGATGGTCATGTCCGCAGAGGTGGCAATTACCCAGGCCAGCCCTAAACCCAGGGCGATACCGGTTAAACCACCCACCACACACAGCACCAGCGCTTCAAACAAAAATTGCAGCAAAATATCCTGCGTCCGCGCGCCGATGGCCTTACGCAGACCAATTTCGCGGGTACGCTCGGTAACGCTGACCAGCATGATGTTCATGATGCCGATGCCACCGACAATCAAAGAGATGGAGGCAATGGCCCCCAACATCAGCGAGGTGGCCTTGGCAGCGCCGGCGGCGCTTTCGGCAATCGCGGTGAGGTTGCGGACGGTAAAGTCGTTCTCAGCCTTGTCTTGCACCCGATGGCGGGTACGCAGCAGCTCGGTGATGTCTTTTTCTGCAAGCTTCATCTGCGCTGCAGAGGCGGCCTGCACGCTGATTTGCCGCACTGTGCCGGGAATGGGATTGCCAAAGAGTTTGCGTTGCGCCACCGTGATGGGCACGATCACGGTGTCGTCTTGGTCCCGACCATCCAGGCTCTGCCCTTTGGGGCTGAACAAGCCGACCACCGTAAACGGCAACCCCTTGATCTGAATCGATTGACCAATCGGGTCATCGTCACCAAAGAGGTTGTCTGCCACGGTTTGTCCGATCACTGCCACGGGTAGCGCGCTGCGGATATCGCCCTCATCCAGCGGACGCCCTTCGGCCAATGTCCAGTCGCGAACCGTAAAATAACCCGACGTAGTGCCTACAATGCCCGTGGCCCAGTTCAAGGCACCTCTGACGATTTGCGCATTGCCGCTGTGGGTGGCGGCCACCGCAGAGACGCTGGGTAATTGTCCAATGGCCTGCATGTCGCCAAAGGTCAGTGTTTGTGCCGAACCACTGCTTAATCGCACACCGCCCTGGCTCGTTGCGCCGGGCAAGATGATCAGTAAATTGCTGCCCAGCGATGAAATACTGTTTTCTACCGTGGCTTGGGTGCCGCGTCCTATGCCCAGCATCAGCACCACGCTGCCAACACCGATCACCATGCCCAGCATGGCCAAGCCGGCCCGCAGTGGGTTGGCTTTCAGCGATCTTAGGGCCTCGCGAATGATTTCAAACAGCATGGGCGGCCGCTCCCAGGTCGGTGGAGGCGCTGGTGGCGACGTCTTGCACCACATGGCCGTCTTTGACACGAATTTGTCGTTTGGCGTAGGCTGCAACATCGGACTCGTGGGTCACCAGTACGATGGTGGTGCCAACCTGGTTCAGCTCACACAGCAGGTTCATCACCTCAGAGCTGGTTCGGGAGTCCAGCGCACCGGTGGGTTCATCTGCAAAAATCACCGCTGGTTGATTCGCCAATGCCCGGGCGATGGCCACCCGTTGCTGCTGCCCCCCCGACAATTGAGAGGGGCGTTTGTGAGCGTGAAGTTCAAGTCCCAGGCGCTTGAGCAGTTGTTGAGCTCTGTCGGTGCGCAGATGGCGAGGCACACGGCCATAGGCCATGGGCAAGATTACGTTATCCAGCACACTGGCGCGGGCGAGCAGATGAAAACTTTGAAATACAAATCCGAAGGTTTTGTTTCGTAAGGCAGCCAGTTCATCAGCTCCGGCCCGCGAGGTTTCAATCCCGTTGACCCGGTATTCGCCGTGTGTGGGTTGGTCCAGCAGGCCCAAAATGTTCATGAGCGTGGATTTCCCAGATCCTGAGGGCCCCATGATGGCGACAAACTCACCGCGTTCGATGGTCAGGCTGACGTCTTGCAAGGCCCAAGGGCTTTGATCGCCTTGGGTGTACTGCTTCCCAATATGTTCCAAGGCCATCAGGGGCAGGGCGCCAGCCATCTTAAAACATTCTCATGGAGAAGCCTTTGGGGGCACCGCCCTTGCCATCAGCCTTGTCGCCGACCAGCACCTCAGTGCCTTCGGTCAGCGTGCTGTCGACCAGTTCGGTCATGCTGTTGTCGGTGATACCGAGTTTGACGGGCACTGGGGTCGCCTTGCCGTCTTTCCAGATAAAGATGCGTCCTTTTTGAGGGGCCTTGGCCATGTTCAAGCCGTCCGCAGCGTTCTGCGAGTTGCGCTCCCCCCGGGCGCGGCTGCTGTCACCCATGCCTCGTTTGTCCTGAGTAAAACCGTCGGGTTTGAAGCGCAGGGCGACATTGGGTAGGCGCAGTACATCGTCCTTGTTCTCGATCACCACCCGCACGTGTGCTGTCATGCCCGGCAATAAAATGCCATCGGGGTTGGCAGCCGATAGCACCACATTGTAGGTGACAACGTTTTGCGCCACGGTGGGGTTGAGCCGAACCTGCTTAATCGTGGCGTCAAACTTTTGACCCGCAATGGCATCGACCGTGAAGGTGGCGGGCATGCCCACTTTTAATGAACCGATGTCCGCCTCCGGGACTGACGTGTCGATCTGCATCTGGGACAAATCCTGGGCAATTTGGAACAGAGTGGGTGTCTGAAAGCTGGCAGCAACCGTTTGTCCCACATCGACATTGCGGGCAATGATGACGCCATTGATGGGCGATCGGATCACCGAGAATCTCAGATTGGCCTCTTCGCGCTGAATTTGCGCGACGGCGCTGGCCTGTTGGGATTTGAGGGTGTCCACCGCGTCTTTGTCGATATCAATTTGAGCGGGGGATGCAAATTGCCGAGCGACCAGATCCTGGGTGCGGGCCAGTTTGCGCTCCGCAGTGGCCAGTTGGGATTTTACGCCCGACAGGTTGGCCCGCAACTGAGCCAGGTTTGCCTGAATCAGGGTGGCGTCCAGTTCCGCGAGGATCTGGTCTTTTTTGACCGGTTGGTTAAAGTCGGTGTATAGCTTGGAGAGCGTGCCAGACACCTGCGTGCCGACGTTGACCAGCACCACAGGGTTCAGTGTGCCGTTGGCCTGTACCGCACGGGTGATGCTGCCTTTGTCGATTTTAGCCAGGCGGTAGGGGGCTTCTTGCGGGTTGTTTTGCTGGGAGTAATACCACCCGCCGGCGGCGGCCGCCATCACGAGTACTGCTGATCCCACCCCTGTTGTCCAACGCATATGTGCTGCCTCTGTGTCGTGCCGGTTGTTGTATTAAGTACGGACCCAATCGCCTGATTTACCACCCCGTTTTTCCGATAAGCCCACATGGCTGATGCGCATGCCGCGATCAACCGCCTTGACCATGTCATAGATAGTCAGCAGTCCGATTTGCACCGCAGTTAACGCTTCCATTTCGACGCCTGTCCGGCCACGTGTTTCCACGGTGACAGTGCAGTCAATGGATGATTGTTCGGTATCAACCTCAAACTCAACCGCCACGCGTGTTAAGGCCAAGGGATGGCACAGAGGAATCAGATCCGAGGTTTTTTTGGCACCTTGAATCGCCGCAATTCGAGCGATGCCCAAGACATCGCCTTTTTTGGCGGTGCCGCTGGTAATCAAGCTCAGGGTGGACGGCAACATATGGATTGTGCCGGTCGCAATCGCGATACGGTGGGTTTCCAGCTTGTCGCCCACATCAACCATATGGGCCTGGCCTTGGGCATCGAAGTGCGTGAGTGGATTTGTCATAATAAATTCAGACTGCTTTTTCGTAAAAAAGTTTATGTAAAGCGATGTCCCGGCAGGAACCGTGCGCACAAAAAGCTATCATACCAAGCACGCCCACTATTTCTGATGAACAGTTCATACCCATGACACTTAAACACGCCTGCTGGATGTCCCTGTTGTCGATCGGCGCAAGTGTATGCCTTGCTACGGCGCCACATGCGGCCGTCAATGAGTTACCGGTATTGGGCGATGTCGATTCGGAGGATTTGTCGCCAGTGGCTGAACGCCGACTCGGTGAGCTGGTGATGAAAAGCTACCGTGCCCAAGGTGCCGTGTACGACGATCGGGAGGTTACCGATTACCTGAACCGGTTTGGCAGCAAGATTGTTGCGTCCAGCAAAGGGGCGGGCACCGATTTTGAGTTTTTTCTGGTCAAGGATTCAACGCTCAACGCGTTTGCCTTGCCCGGCGGATTTATTGGTGTGCATTCCGGTTTGATTGTGGCTGCCCAAACCGAGGCTGAGCTGGCCTCTGTGCTGGCGCACGAAGTGGGGCACGTGACGCAGCGTCACATCGCACGCATGTTTGGCAAGCAGCGTCAAACCAGTTTGATCAGCATGGCGGCCGTTGCTTTGGCGATTCTGGCGGCGCGTTCAGGCGGTGGGCAGGCCACCGCAGGCATCATGGCAGCTGGGACAGGGCTTGCAGCATCACAACAGTTGGGTTTTTCACGGGATGCTGAGCGGGAGGCTGACCGGGTGGGGTACCAAACCTTGGTCGCCGCCGGTTTTGATCCGAATGCCATGGTGACGTTTTTTACCCGTTTGCAGCAGGGGACCCGTCTATATGAAAACAATGCGCCGGCTTACCTCAAAACCCACCCCTTGACCGTTGAGCGAATCGCCGATATTCAAAACCGCGTGGGGTCGACCAAACCCAAGCCAATTATTGATAACCTGGAATATCAGTTGGTGCGTGCCAAAATGAAGGTGATTGGCGATGAATCCACGGACGGCTTAAAAAGCAGCATTGCTCAGTTCATCGCTGCGTCAGATCAAATGCAACTGCATCTGCCGGCGGCCAAGTTGTACGGCCAGTCGTTGGCGTGGATGCGTTTGGGTGAATGGGACAAAGCCACTGCGACGTTAAACGCTGCGGCCAAACTGACGCCGCAAAGCCAACCGATGCTCGAGCGGCTGGGTATTGAGATCCGCTTGGCACAGGCTTTAAAGGGGCAAGCCGGTACCGGTGTCAACAAAGGGAAGTCTACCGTTAAATCCACGCCGACCGACAAAGCGCTGCTCAGTGAAATCGCAGACGACGCCTTAGCCTTGCGCACCAAACATAACGATGCCCTGTCAACCACCTTACTGGCGCTGGAGGCGTTGCAACGCGCAGGGCGTTACCCTGAGGTGGAGGATATGCTTCGTGACGAGTTGCAGTTGTACAAGAGCGACCCCGAGCTGTACGAACGTATGGCTGAGGCGCAGGACGCCTTGGGCAAGAAGGCCGACCACCACGTATCACTGTCGTACAGCTACGAGCTGCAAGGGGCGTATACGGCCGCGATTGAACAAATGAACCTGGCAAAACGCAACGCGGGCAATGATTTTTACCTGCAATCGCAAATCGATGTGCGTCTGAAGGCCTTGCAGGCGCAAGCGGCTGAGGCCATGAAGGAGCGGCTCTAGCCGGGCGTCAACATCTTTGTGTCACGCCGCCGCTCCTGGGGCATTCCTTCACCGGTATAGCATTGGCTTACGTGGCCTGGTGATACTCGAACAGACGGTTGATCTCCTCCGCAGACCCCAACATCACCGAACAGCGCTGATGCAGCTCGGTCGGTTCGATGTCCAGAATCTGCTGATGGCCGTCATGTGAGCGACCGCCAGCTTGTTCGACCAACAGACTCATCGGGTTGGCTTCATACATCAGGCGAAGCTTGCCCGGTTTGTTAGGGTCGCGCAGGTCTTTGGGGTACATAAAAATTCCGCCTCGACTCAATACACGGTGCACATCAGCGACCATGGAGGCGATCCAGCGCATGTTGAAATCCTTGCCGCGCGTACCAGTGCTGCCGGCCAGCACTTCATCAATGTAGCGGCGCACGGGCGGATACCAGTGGCGCACATTGGACATATTGATCGCAAACTCTTTGGTGCTTGGGGGGATTGTGATCGACGGGGTGGTAAGTACATAGCGGCCTGTGTCGTGGTCCAGCGTAAAGCCCATCACGCCGTGGCCCGTCGTCAGTACCAGCGTGGTTTGCGGACCGTACACGATATAACCGGCAGCCACCTGATCACGGCCTTTTTGCAAAAAGGCTGCGTCATCAACCGGCTTGCCCTCAGGGCGACGCAGGATCGAGAAAATCGTACCAATTGATACGTTTACATCAATATTGCTCGAGCCATCCAGCGGGTCGAACAACACGAGGTAGGGCGCGTGCTCATGGCCTGCAATCGGCAGACAGTGATCCATTTCCTCGGAGGCGATGGCCGCGACCAGCCCTGTGGGGCTCAGCGCGTTGATCAGCATGTCGTTGGCAATGATATCGAGCTTCTTTTGGGTTTCACCCTGTACGTTTTCAGTCCCCGCGGTCCCTAGGATACCCGCCAGGGCGCCTTGGGCTACATTTTTGGAAATATGGCGTCCGCAGGTCGCCAGTGTCTCGATCAATTGGGCCAAAGGGGCATCGATACGGCCCGGGCCGGTGTGGGTTTGAGCTTGAGCCAGAATGTGGCTCAGGGTGGTGTGCGACATGCGTCGTCTCCTCAATCAGTCTGTTGAATATGAATAAATGCTGTGGCGGGCCCCACGTTCAGACCGTTCCGCAGGCCAGCGCTTTTTGAATCACTTCGCTGACATCGGGTGATAAGGTCTCTTTGGCGGCGACTGACTCCAGCGCGGCGTGCATCGCACGTTGCCGCTCGGGGGTGTAGCGGGTCCAGCGATCGAGCGCGCGCGCCAGACGGGCGGCTACTTGCGGGTTGATGCCGTCCAGATGCTTGACCATCTCTGCCCAAAACCGGTAGCCACTGCCATCGACAGCGTGAAACGCCGCTGGGTTGCCATGGCAAAAGGTACTGACCACGGAGCGGACGCGGTTGGGCGTTTTCCATGAAAACTGAGGGTGCGCCAGCAGGGCCTTGGCAGTGCTCAAGGTGTCTTTGCCGACCTTGTTGGGGGCGCTGGCCTGGACGGTAAACCACTTGTCCATTACCAGTGCTTCGCTGGTCCATCGGTTTTCGAAGGTGGACAGCGCCTGCGGGGCTGTGGGCGCATTGGTGTGCACGAGGCAGGTTAAAGCGGACATGCTGTCCGTCATGTTGCCCGCCTCCTCAAACTGTTGCTGGGCGGCGGCAAAGTCGCCCACCTCACACAACATGGCAATGGCCAGATTGCGCAGGGATCTGCGCCCAACAGACAGCGGGTCGGGCGAGTAGGGTTGCTTGCTGACCAGTTGCTGCACCAGCGTTGACCACTGGCTTTGCAGGGCGCTGGCCAGATGTTGTTTAAGCGCTTGGCGGGTTTGGTGAATCAGGATCGGATCTACCAGCCCTTGCACTTGCTCGGCCAGCGTTGTTTCCGACGGCAGTTGCAATATCAGGGCTTTGTAGGCATCAGAAATACCAGCATCGGTCAGCAGGTCCTTGACCGCGTGGGTGACCACAGCCACCGAGACCGCATTCAACACGGTGGAGTGGGCGTGGATGGCATCGAGCAGCACGCGTGCAAACAGGCGCTGCCCGGCTTCCCAGCGGTTAAAGGCATCGCTGTCATGGCGTAATAAAAATACCAGGGTATCCAGCGTTTGCTCGGCCTCTACAATCACCGGCGCCGAAAACCCGCGCAACAGGGACGGTACTGGTACAGCGTCGATGCCTTCGAACACAAAAGACTGCGAGGGCTCGATAAAGTCCAACACGCGGGTGGTGCCGTTGGGCTGTGATTCACCGACCAACTGCAAGGGCAGGTCCTGCCCCTCCGGTCCAATCAGGCCGATCGCAAACGGGATGTGAAAGGGGGCCTTGGTCGTTTGGCCTGGCGTTGGAGGGCAGCTTTGAGTCAGCGTAAGGGTGTAGGTACAGGCCTGTGCGTCATATACCCCGTGGCATTGCACACGGGGTGTGCCCGCCTGGCTGTACCAACGGCGGAACTGTGCCAGATTTTTCTCTGGTGCCAGTTCTTGTAAGGCGGCTTCCATCGCGTCGACAAAATCATCGCAGGTCACAGCCTGCCCGTCGTGTCTTGCAAAGTAGAGGTCCATGCCGCGTCTAAAGCCTTGCTCACCGAGCAGGGTGTGCTGCATGCGAACCACTTCGGCCCCTTTTTCGTAGACGGTGACGGTGTAGAAATTGTTGATTTCCACGTAGCTGTCCGGACGGATGGGGTGGGCCATCGGACCGGAGTCTTCGGGAAATTGAGCCGCACGCAGTACTTTGACATCTTCAATGCGTTTGACCGCACGTGCCGACTGGGCCGCTTGTGCCGACAGGCCCTGAGCCATCATGTCCGCAGAAAATTCCTGATCGCGGAAGACGGTCAGACCCTCTTTGAGGCTCAACTGAAACCAGTCGCGGCAGGTGACGCGATTGCCAGTCCAGTTGTGGAAGTATTCGTGCCCAACCACACTCTCAATGTTGTCGTAGTCGATGTCGGTTGCGACATCTGGGTTGGCCAGCACAAACTTGGTGTTAAAAATGTTCAGACCCTTGTTTTCCATCGCGCCCATGTTGAAGTCGCCGACGGCAACAATCATGAAGCGGTCCAGGTCCAGCTCAAGCCCGAACCGGCGCTCATCCCACTCAATGGATTTGACCAGCGACTCCATGGCATGGCTGGTTTTATCGAGGTTGCCTGACTCTACCCACACCTGAAGTAAAGCGGGCTTGCCACTGGCGCGGGTGATGGTGCGTTCTTCGCAGACCAAGGTGCCGGCGACCAGCGCAAACAGGTAGCACGGCTTGGGAAAGGGGTCTTCCCAGGTGGCTTCATGGTAGCCGTTGTCCAGCTCACGACTGCCGATCAGGTTGCCATTGCCCAATAGCACCGGAAACCGGGCTTTGTCTGCCCGCAGGACGACGGTGTAACGCGCCATCACATCAGGGCGATCCGGGAAAAACGTGATCCGCCGAAACCCTTCGGCCTCGCATTGCGTAAAAAAGTTGCCGCTTGAAACGTACAGACCTTCAAGCCGGGTGTTGGTGTCAGGCTTGATGCGCACGACGGTATGCAACATGCCACGCACCGGTGGCTGATGGATGGTCAGTCCTTTGTCATCCAGCGTGTAGGCTGAGGCGGCTAGGGCTTGACCGTCGATCTCGATTTTGACCAACTCCAGAGACTCACCCTCCAGTCTCATCGGCAAACCCGATTCCCGCTGGGGGTTGGCCTCAAAGGCCAGCTGAGCCGTCACTGTGGTATCGGACGGCTCCAGATCGAATGTCAGGTGAACGGAGCTGATCCAGTGACTGGGTTGCTGGTAACTGGAGCGTTCAATCGCGATCGGCGTTTCGTTGTTGCGCATGCTGTGCTGCCTATGTGTACGTGTCTAACCCGTTTGGGCGCTTAGTGGGAATGCCCGCAGTTGCCGTGGTCGTGCCCATGATCGTGCCCGTGGTCATGACCATGGTGGTGGTCGGGATGATTGCAGGTGTGGGCGTGGGGTAACTGCACCCGGCTTGGAATAAAGGCTTCAAAGGTTTCGCTGATCGACAGTGCAAGGCTGCCGGCAATGGCGCGAACGGTGTCGGTGTCCAGCGCGATCAGATGATCGCCTGCCGCCATCACCGGGTGGTGCTGTTCGCCCAAGGCATGGGCTGCAGCGAGCAAGGAGGACATTGGCCCGTGAATAGCCAGCACGGGCTCCTGGGCTGCTTTGACCAGTGCAAACTGGTTGACCGGGGCCACCAATTTGTCGCCTGGGTGAATCGGGTCATGGATATGCATAAACACCTTCACCCCGTCGGTGCGAATGGCCTCGTGGGGTGGGTGCTGGCGCTGCGCGTGGGTCAGTTCAACGCTGGGGGCATCCTTGATCAGTACCGATGCTACTTTGACCTGTGCGCGAACCACTTTGCTATACACCACATCGTTGTCGCCATGGGTGTGTCCGAGATGGTGATCGTGAGGTTCATGTGATGGGTGAGGGTTGTGGTCGTGTTGGCTCATGATGGTGTGGTATCCAGGTCGATGTCGGGTCAGTGTGCAGGGTGTTTAGTCGCGGAAGTTTTCAAAGCCCAGTGGCACTTCATCGATTTCTTTTTTCAACAGGGCTATCGCTGCTTGCAAATCGTCGCGTTTGGCGCCCTGAATGCGAACCGTATCGGCCTGAATGCTCGCCTGCACTTTCATTTTGCTATCTTTGATGGCCTTGACTACTTTTTTGGCCAGGTCCTGTTCCAGGCCGTCACGCACCTTGACCGATTGCTTGAGCTTGTCACCACTGAGTTTTTCGGTTTTTCCGTAGTCTAAAAAACGTACATCCACGTTTCGCTTGGCAAACTTGTTGACAACGATGTCCTTGACTTGCCCGAGCTTGAAATCATCATCGGCAAACAAAAAAATCTCTTTTTCTTTTTGTTCCACACGCGAATCAGACCCTTTGAAATCGAAGCGTGTGCTGATTTCCTTGTTGGCCTGATCAATCGCATTGCGCAATTCGACCATATTGGGCTTACAGACCACATCAAACGACGGCATGTTCTAAATCCTCTTATTCCAAAACACCTAAATTGTAATCTTCCCGACTACAATCGCGCTTGGCTTTCCGGTTTATTTACCCTGTTGACCCACAATTAATCTCGGTATGGATTTATCTGCGCATCACACCTTTGGTTTACCCAGTCAATGTTCCGACTGGGTAGAGCTGCGTTCGCTGGCGCAAGTACGCGCGGCCATTGCTGTAATGGAGCAACCACCACTGATTCTGGGCGAAGGGAGTAACAGCATTTTTCTGACCGATTGTGATCAACCCGTCTGGCATATCGCTTTGCCCGGGATTGACGTATTGGGTGCAGATACCGATTTTCACTACATTCGCGTGGGAGCCGGGGTCAATTGGCATGCTTGGGTCGAGTGGAGTTTGCACCACGGCTACCCCGGTTTGGAAAACCTCGCTTTAATTCCCGGCTCGGTGGGCGCTTGCCCAGTGCAAAACATCGGGGCCTATGGGCTGGAAGTAGATCAACGGCTGCACAGCGTCTGCTATGTCGATATAAAAAACGGCCAGTCCTTTGAGTTAATGGCCGCGGACTGTGGCTTTGGGTACCGTGATAGCCGCTTCAAGCAAGACCTGGCGGGTCGGGCCTTGATTACGGCAGTGACTTTCAGGTTGCCCAGACTGTGGCAACCGATGATGGCGTACCGTGATGTGGCCATGATGTTTGACGCCCTCCCGACCAGCCCATGGCAAGTGTTTGACGCGGTAGTGGATATACGTACCCGCAAACTGCCAGACCCATGGGTGCACGGCAATGCGGGAAGTTTCTTTAAGAACCCAATCGTCAGCGGTGCGCAGGCGCAGGTGCTCACACAAGGTCATCCGGCCGTGCCGATGTACCCTCAGGCCAATGGATATTTTAAAGTGGCAGCGGGTTGGTTAATCGACCAGTGCGGTTTGAAGGGATATCGAGTGGGTGACGCCGGTGTCTCGCCGGTACAGGCCTTGGTGTTGATGAATCTTGGGAGGGCCACTGCCAGTGATCTGCGTACCTTGATTGCGCATGTACAAGACCAGGTGATGGACCGTTTTGGCATCGCCTTGGAGCCTGAGCCGAATTTATATGGGGCTTGATCTACCCTGAATTCGGGGGTTTACGACACTTAAGCCAGGCCGATGTAGGCCGCCTTATTCGACATCAATACCTAAAACATTAGCCCCTGAACTCAAAAATATATAACTTAAGTTCCCTTCAAGCAGGGCGTTAATAGGTACACACAACGCAACAATGCGTTTACCGAACCCCCTGATAAAACTTGCTTGGAGATCCATCATGTTAGGAATTAATACCAACTTCGCATCCCTGTCCGCTCAAAAGAACCTGGCCACCAACAGCTCCGGATTGCAAAACTCAATTGAACGGTTGTCTTCTGGTCTGCGTGTGAATAGTGCCAAAGACGACGCTGCCCGACTGGCAATTGCTCAGCGCATGAGTGCACAGGTTCGCGGCATGACAGGTGCCAGCCGCCACGCCAACGAGCGCATCTCTTACCCACAAACCCCTCATGGCGCTCTGGGCAAAATCTCCGACAACATGCAGCGTATGCGTGAACTGTCCGTACAAGCCAAAAACGGTACCTTAAATACCACCGACCGTTCCAACCTGAACCGTGAATACACCGAACTGGCCAACGAAGTAGGCCGTATCGCCACCGGTACAACCTTCAACGGTAACGCTGTATTTTCTGCAGCCAACAAAACCACCACCTTGCAAATCGGTGCAGGTAATGCTGCCAGCGATAGCTTGAGTGTCAACCTGACTGACACCGGCGCTGCGGGTGGTAACGATTTGCAAACCGCTCTGGGCGGCGCAACACAAGCGGCAATTGCCACGGCATTCGGTCAGATCGACACGGTGGCCAACGCCACCACAGCGATCACAACACTGGATACCAACATCGACACCGTGACCAACGTCCGTGCAACCGTCGGTGCTTCGCTGAGCCGTCTGGACCAAGTGGTATCAAGCCTGGATACCCAATCGACCAACCTGTCTGCAGCCCGTGGCCGCATCATGGATGCTGACTTTGCCAAGGAAACTGCAGCCCTGACACGTAACCAGATCCTCCAGCAGGCTGGCACCGCGATGTTGAGCCAAGCGAACCAGATCCCTAACCAGGTGATGAGCTTGTTGCGTTAAGTTGAACTTGTAAGACCAAGCAGCGGTGCGGCGTTAAGCAGCTGTACTGTTTTAAAGGGACCTCCCGACACGGGACGTCCCTTTTTTTATGGCGTGTTGCCGATTCGTTTTGATTAACCGAAGTGGCAAACGTAGTGGGTGTCGGTCACCGCTTCAATGTCAAAAGCGCTGTTACCCGGTACCGAGAAGGATTGGCCTTCCGTGTAGGTGGTCCACTCGGCTTGGCCCGCCAGACGCACTTTGCACTGACCACCGATGATTTCCATGATTTCCGGTGCGCCGGTGTTAAAAGTCAGGCTGGATGGCAATATCACGCCGACTGATTTGCGGGTGCCATCGGCCAGCAATACTGTGTGGCTGACACATTTGCCATCAAAGTACACATTGGCTTTTTTGATGACGGATACTTGATCAAATTGGCTCATCTTTATCACTATCTGTTAAAAATTAACCGCGCTTTTTGGCGGCATTCGCAGCGATTCGCATACGCAGGGCGTTCAGTTTGATGAACCCGCCTGCATCGGCTTGGTTATAGGCACCGCCATCGTCGTCGAAGGTTGCGATGTTCATGTCGAACAAGGTGTTTTTCGAATCGCGGGACACCGTGGTCACGCTGCCTTTGTACAGCTTCAAACGTACCCAGCCGTTCACGTTGTGTTGTGTGTGGTCGATCAGAACCTGCAGCGCCTTGCGCTCCGGCGCCCACCAGTAGCCGTTGTAAATCAGGCTGGCGTAGCGGGGCATCAGATCGTCCTTCAGGTGAGCCACTTCGCGGTCCAGGGTAATCGACTCGATGGCGCGGTGCGCCTTCAGAATGATCGTGCCGCCCGGGGTTTCGTAACAGCCTCGGCTCTTCATGCCGACGTAGCGGTTTTCTACAAGGTCCAACCGCCCAATGCCATGTTTGCCGCCCAGCTCGTTCAGCTTGGTCAGCACCTCGGCGGGGCTCATGCGAACGCCGTTCAATGCAACGATGTCACCACGCTCGAATTCCACGTCCAGGTATTCAGGGGCATCGGGTGCTTTTTCTGGGGAGACCGTCCAGCGCCACATGGCTTCTTCGGCTTCGGCGGACGGGTTCTCCAGATGACGGCCTTCAAAGCTGATGTGCAGCAGGTTGGCATCCATGGAATAGGGCGCCCCACCGTTTTTGTGCTTCATGTCGATGGCGATACCGGCGGCTTCAGCGTAGGCAAGCAGCTTTTCGCGGGACAGCAGATCCCATTCACGCCATGGTGCAATGATCTTGATGTCTGGACGCAGGGCGTAGTAACCCAGCTCAAAACGAACCTGGTCATTTCCCTTGCCGGTGGCGCCATGCGATACGGCATCAGCACCGGTGGCATTGGCGATGTCGATCTGGCGCTTGGCGATCAGCGGACGGGCAATTGATGTACCCAGAAGATATTCGCCCTCGTAAATCGTATTGCAGCGGAACATCGGGAATACGAAGTCGCGTACAAATTCTTCACGCAAGTCATCAATAAAGATGTTTTCAGGCTTGATGCCAAACTTGAGCGCTTTTTGACGCGCTGGTTCGAGCTCTTCACCCTGGCCTAAATCGGCGGTGAAGGTCACCACTTCACAGTTGTAGTTATCCTGGAGCCATTTCAGGATCACGGATGTGTCCAAGCCACCGGAGTAGGCCAAGACGACTTTATTGATGTCGCTCATGTGTCTTAATAATGTCAAAAATTTGAAAAACCCGACATTCTACCGCCAAGTGAGCGGATTGGTCGGCATTATTCACTGCTATTTCAATGATCTAGCTTGCCGCGAAGCAATAGCTCCATCAGTGCTTTTTGGGTGTGCAGCCGATTTTCAGCCTCGTCCCACACCACGCTTTGAGGGCCATCTATGACCTCCGCGGATACTTCTTCCCCTCGGTGGGCGGGCAGGCAATGCATGAATACGGCCTCTGATTTGGCTACACGCATCATGTCAGCGTCGACCTGCCAGTCGGCAAATGCAGACCGCCGCTCTTCATTTTCAGCCTCAAAACCCATGCTGGTCCACACATCGGTGGTGACCAGGTCCGCACCTTCTGCGGCTTTCATGGGGTCGTCAAAGGTTTGGACGTGTGAACCTGTCACGCCCGCCAGTCGGTTGTCCACCTGATAGCCGGGTGGAGTGGAGACGTTCACCTTGAAATCCAGCAATTCTGCGGCTTGCAACCAGGTATTGCAGACATTGTTGGCATCGCCGATCCAGGCTACGGTTTTACCGGTGATGGGACCGCGGTGCTCAATAAAGGTAAAGATGTCCGCCAGTATCTGGCAAGGGTGGTATTCATTGGTCAGCCCGTTGATGACGGGAACACGCGAGTTCGCGGCAAAGCGGTCGATGATTTCCTGTTCAAAGGTACGGATCATGACGATGTCGCACATGCGGGAGATCACCTGGGCTGCATCCTCAACCGGCTCACCTCGTCCTAACTGGGAGTCTCGGGTGTTCAGGTAAATCGCCGAGCCGCCCAATTGGTGCATGCCAGCCTCAAAACTCAACCGTGTGCGGGTAGACTGCTTTTCGAAAATCATCACCAACGTGCGATCTTGCAGCGGGTAGTACGGCTCATACCGTTTGAACTTGGCCTTAATGGCGGCCGAGCGCACCATCAGATGGTCAAACTCATCCCGTGTCAGGTCTTTGAACTGTAAAAAATGCTGTAGGCCCATAGGCTCATTGTCCTTATGCGGAAAGCAAAAAGTCCTTGATCAGGGCGGCCAGGCCCTCGATCAGGACGTCTGCTTCTTTTTCGGTCATGACCAGTGGCGGTAACAGGCGAACCACGTTGTCGCGGGTTACGTTGATAATCAGCCCACGGGTCAAGCCTTGGGATACTAACACTGCGCAGGGCCTGTTCAGCTCAATACCGATCAT
>DAITMV010000032.1:0-21316 GCA_036834985.1 Burkholderiaceae bacterium
ACCAGGTGGGCGGTGGTAATGGCCGTACCGCCATGACGATCCTGGGTGCTGCTGGTGGTGCCTATGCGGGCAACGCGGTTGAAAAGAATGTTAAATCGTCCAAAGGCTACGAAGTCAGCGTGCGCTTTAATGACGGGACAACCCGCAGCTTTAACTACTCCTCACCCCCCAACTTCCGTTCAGGCGATAACGTGAAAGTAGTCAATGGCGAGCTGGTTCTGAACTAAAACGCTGGATCAATTGACACACAAAAGGGCGAGGTAACTCGCCCTTTTTTATGCCTGACTCAAAAGAAGTAAACCGGAACAAAGGTTGTACGCCGTTACACAGAATTCCAAGTACCTCAACTACTGGAAAACACCGTGACGCTTTTTGATCAACATATCAATAAAAATCAGTTGCTTGGAGCCATCTTTAATGAGCTGGGTGGCACCGTCCTGACCCACCACAGTGCCGAGGGCGGTCAATGGATCATTCAGGGCGAGCTGGGTTGTTTTCGATGGGTATTTACAGCCGATAACATCCGCCCTCTCCTGGTGGGTCACTTGGACCTGTGTGGAGGCGAGAATACGTCGGTACACTGCAACACCGACGACGTGTTAACCTCAAATACAGCCTTGTTTTCCGCATTTCCAGCAACGATTACACAAGATGCGGACAGCGCCACTTACCTGCTCTCGTGGCACTACCCGCTCAATGAAGGTTTGCAAGCCTGGAAATTGCAGCAGATTATGAAAACCATGCATGACATCAAAAAAGTGCTTCTGACACGGTGGGCGGCCCAGCAACCTATGCCGGACGCCGCCAAGTCACTGTATCAGCTACATTAAGCCTTGATGGTCAACAACAGCATGTTCAATCGACGGACAAAGCCGGCTGGGTCTTCCAGGCTACCGCCTTCTGCCAGCATGGCTTGATCAAACAAAATATTGACCCATTCGTCAAAATGATTTTTTTCGATCTTCAAACGCTGTACCAGCGGGTGTTCCGGGTTGAGCTCCAGAATCGGCTTGCTGTCAGGAGCAGTTTGACCTGCTTGCTTGAGCATACGCTTTAAGTGACCACTCATATCACGCTCGTCGGACACCAGACACGCAGGGCTGTCCGTCAGACGCAAGGTGACGCGGGCTTCCTTGATCTTGTCCTTAAGCGTTTCGTCGATCTTTTTCAGAACGTCCTTGAACTCACCCTCGACCCGCTGCTTGGCCTCTTTATCAGCGTCGTCTTCCAGGGAACCCAGATCGAGACCACCTTTGGCAACCGATTGCAGTTCCTTGCCGTCGAACTCGGACAGATACGACAGCATCCACTCGTCGACCCGATCGGTCAGCAATAAGACCTCCACCCCTTTTTTCTTGAATACTTCCAGGTGGGGGCTGTATTTGGCGGCCTGATAGGTATCGCCCGTCACGTAGTAAATCTTGTCCTGACCTTCTTTCATGCGGGCGATGTAATCGCTGAGCGACACCGTTTGATCCGCATTGTCATTGTGTGTGGAGGCAAAGCGCAGCAACTTGGCGATACGGTCCTTGTTCGCCGGGTCATCACCCATGCCCTCTTTGAGGACCTGGCCAAACTCGTTCCAGAACTTGGTGTACTTCTCCGCGTGGTTGGCGACCAAGTCTTCAAGCATCGACAGTACTTTTTTGGTCGAACCTTCGCGAATGGCCTTGACGTCGCGGCTTTCCTGCAAAATTTCACGCGACACGTTCAGCGGTAAATCAGCCGAATCAATCACCCCTTTGACAAACCGCAGGTAAGCAGGCATCAGCTGCTCGGCATCTTCCATGATAAAGACGCGTTTTACATACAGCTTGATGCCCTTGCGCTGGTTACGATCCCACATGTCATACGGTGCGTGGGACGGGATATACAGCAACTGGGTGTATTCGCTGCGGCCCTCCACCCGGTTGTGGGTATAGGCCAGCGGGGCTTCGTAGTCATAGGACAGCGACTTGTAAAACTCATGGTATTGCTCTTCAGTGACCTCGGACTTCGAGCGTGTCCACAGCGCACTGGCTTTGTTGATGGCTTCCCACTCGTCCAGCTGCTTCATGTTGCTGGAGGCTTCGTCCCATTCTTCCTTGTGCATTTCGATGGGCAAGGAAATGTGGTCTGAGTACTTGGTGATGATGGACTTTAACTTCCAGCCCGACAGCAACTCATCCTCGCCCTCACGCAGATGCAGGATGATGTCGGTACCACGGCCTGCTTTGGTGATGCCTTCGATGCTAAATTCGCCGCTGCCGTCAGACTCCCAGCGGATGCCCTGTGCAGCGTCCAGCCCGGCCCGCCGCGACTCAACAGTCACCCGGTCGGCTACGATGAATGCAGAGTAAAAACCCACACCGAATTGACCAATTAAAGCAGCGTCTTTTTGCTGATCGCCAGACAACTTTCCGAAAAACTCCTTGGTGCCTGATTTGGCAATCGTACCCAAGTGATCAATCGCCTCTTCGCGGGACAAGCCGATACCATTGTCAGAAATCGTGACGGTACGCGCCTCTTTATCAAAGCTCACGCGCACACGCAGTTGGGGATCGCTCTCGTACAAACCATCGTTGTTGATGGCCTCAAAACGCAGCTTGTCACAGGCGTCCGATCCGTTGGAGATCAGCTCGCGTAGAAAAATCTCCTTGTTCGAATACAAGGAGTGAATCATCAATTGCAGTAGTTGTTTTACTTCGGCTTGAAAACCGAGGGTTTCTTTCATGGCACCCATGTGCAACTCCCTAAAAGATTTTGGTGGTGAAAATCAGTAGAAACAGCAAGCTGTTTCAGCAAAAGTGCATATGGGGTCGCTCCTGACGATTTCAAGAGGCTTTAGCCATGCCCTCCACCTTGAATTTGACGCCGATATCCCGCCCTTTACGTCCCCGCTTGCCCAGCCGTTCAGCCAGATCAGCCGGTTTGATCAGTTGGGTCTGCAACTTGCCTCCACGGCCTGTGCCGATCACGGATAGCGCATCCGCAGGGCTCAATGGCGTGATGGCCAACAGGGTCTCGGAGGCCTCGAGCGGCATGCACTGCACCCCTCGCCCACCACCGCTCAGGGTTTTAAGCTCCGCCAGCGGGAACACATGCAAGCGCCCTGTATTGGTCAACACAGCGAGTCGGTCATGTTCCGGCAGTATCCATTGAGGCGGCAACAAGGCTTCGGTCTGCCCCAGGGACAAAAAGCTCTTGCCTGCTTTTTGCCGTGACTGCATGTCGCCCAGCTTGCAAGCAAAGCCATACCCTTCGGAACCCGCGATCAGCAAACTGCGATCCACATGCCCGGCCATCACGTGGGTGACTTGCCCGCCGGGCGGCAATTCGACCAGGCTAGGCAGGGGGGCACCATCGCCCCGCGCGCTGGGCAAGGCACTGACGGGTACGGAAAACACCCGATTTAGCGCCGTTCCACTGCCAAACGCGGCGAGCAGGTCCGTGGTTCTGCACTCGAAGGTGGCGTTTAAGCCATCGCCTACCTTGAAGGTAAATTGACCCGTATCATGACCATGTCCCTGCCGGGCACGGATCCAGAATTTTTGCGACACCACAACCGTCACCGGCTCATCACTCACCTTGACCTCGATTTGTGCGCGTTGAGCCTCTTCGATCAAGGTACGGCGGTCATCACCATAGGTGTCTGCATCTTTTTTGATTTCAGAGACAATCCGCCTGCGCAACTTGCCTTCATCGGCCAGCAACGCTTCCAGATCAGACTTTTCCTCGCCCAGCGTCTTGATTTCCTGTTCGATCTTGATTTTTTCAAGCCGTGCCAACTGACGTAGGCGGATTTCCAGAATATCTTCTGCCTGACGCTCCGAGAGTTTGAAGCGGTCCATCAGGGCACTCTTTGGATCATCAGCCTCGCGAATGGTCTGGATGACCTCATCAATATTGAGCCAGGCAATCAGCCGGCCCTCCAGCACGTGCAAGCGGTCATTGACCTGCCCCAAACGATGCTGGCTGCGACGCTTGACGGTGATGACCCGGAAGTTGATCCAGTCGTGCAAAATCGGCAACAAACCACGCTGGCCGGGACGCCCGTCAATCGCCACCGTGACCAGGTTCATGGAGGTATTAGTCTCCAGGCTGGTGTGGGCCAGCAAGGCATTGGCAAACTCGTCGGTCGAGATGTTGCGCGACTTGGGCTCAAACACCAGGCGAACCGCGGCATCCTTGCCCGACTCGTCACGCACGGTGTCCAGCATGCCCAGCATGGTTTGCTTGAGGCTCTGCTGCTCCGGCGTCAGGCTCTTTTTACCCACCTTGACCTTGGGGTTGGTGATGTCTTCGATCTCTTCAAGCACGCGGGCGGCAGATACATTGGGAGGAAGCTCATTGACCACCAACTGCCACTGGCCACGGGCCATCTCTTCGATGGTCCAGCGCGCACGCACCTTGATGCTGCCACGCCCCGTGTCGTAAATATCTCGGATCACCGCCGCTGTAGAGATGATTTGCGCGCCCCCGGCAAAATCAGGTCCGGGCAACAAGGGCAAAATATCGTCCAGGGTGGATTGGGGCTTTTGAATCAAGGCGATGGCGGCGTGGGCCACTTCACGCAGGTTATGGGATGCAATTTCCGTCGCCATCCCCACTGCAATCCCCGAGGCGCCATTAAGCAGCACAAACGGCAGGCGGGCGGGCAACTGGCGGGGCTCTTTCATGGTGCCATCGTAATTGGCCATGAAATCAACGGTGCCCATGTCGATTTCATCGAGCAGCAGCTTGGAGATGGGCGTCAGGCGCGCTTCGGTGTATCGCATCGCCGCAGCGCCATCACCATCACGGGAGCCAAAGTTACCCTGACCATCAATCAGCGGGTATCTCAAGGTAAACGACTGCGCCATGCGCACCAGCGCCTCATAGGCAGCCTGGTCCCCATGCGGATGAAACTTACCCAGCACATCACCCACCACACGGGCTGATTTCATCGGCTTGGCGTTAGACGCCAGCCCCATTTCGCTCATGGCGTACAAAATTCGGCGCTGCACGGGCTTTTGACCATCACAAACATCAGGCAGTGCGCGGCCTTTGACCACCGACACCGCATAATCCAGATACGCCCGCTCGGCATATTCAGCCAACGTAATACTATCGCGCGGCTCGTCGGCCGCAGCGTCCAATGACAATTGTTCCATAGTCAATACAAAAAGAGGAGATCAGCCCAGCGAGCGGCGCTGACGCACCGTCTCAAACAGGCACAGCGATGATGCCACAGACACATTCAGGCTCTCGACCGACCCAGCCATCGGGATCCGCACAAGCCAGTCGCATTTGTCGCGGGTCAAACGGCGCATACCCTCGCCCTCAGCCCCCATGACCCAGGCCGTACGGCCGCTGGCGTCCACGTCATAAATGGTTTGATCGGCTTCGCCCGCAGTGCCGATCAGGGTCACACCGCTCTCAGCAATTTCTCCCAGCGTGCGGGCCAGATTGGTCACCGTTATATAAGGCACGGTTTCTACCGCGCCGGAGGCCACTTTGGCCACCACCGGCGTCATGCCAACAGCGCGGTCTTTGGGCACCACGATGGCATGTGCACCGGCGCCATCGGCTACCCGCATACAGGCGCCCAGGTTGTGGGGGTCGGTGATGCCATCGAGCACCAAAATTAGCAGATCGGGTCCGGAATGGTCCAGCACGTCGTACAGGCTGGTAGTGAGCACCACGTCGTCAGCAAATGCCACAATCCCTTGATGCCGATCACTGCCAATGGCTGCGTGCATGCGTTTGGCGTCAGCCGGTGTGAGTTTGAGACCAACCGACTTGGCTTTTTCCAGAAACTGGGACATGCGCTTGTCACGGCGCCCTTCGTCGTACAACACCTCACGAATGGAGTCGGGCGCATGGCGTAAACGAGCCTGCACCGCATGAAAACCATATAAAACAGCCATATCAACCTTTAATCTACTTTTTATTTGCCAGACCGTCGACTCGACTTGCCAGCCCTCGCGGCTGATTTAGCCTGTTGTACCGGCGACTTGGGCGCTGGTTTGGAGGCCGACGTTGCACGCTTGGTCGCCTTGGGCTTGACCGAAGACGGCATTTTAGCCCCAGTCTCCTGACGTGTATTGTTGGAGGTTTTTTTTCTGGGCTTTTCTGGAGGGAATATCGGCAATAAATCGGGTTCAATATCGGAGGCGTCGATGCGTCCGTTGCGTGGACCGCCTTTGCCACCGGAACGCCCGCCCGCTTTACCCTTGCCAGCGGCACCGGCCTTAGACGGTTGATGCTGCTGTTGAAATTCTTTGTAGCTGGTGCCCTGCACCAGTCGAAACTCAATGCGACGGGCATCCAGATCGACCCGCGCCACCTGGACATTGATGGCATCGGTCAGACGGAATCGGCGGCCGCTGCGCTCGCCACGCAACTCATGCAAGGTTTCGTTGTACTTGAAATACTCCGTACCCAGCTCCGAGACATGCACCAAGCCCTCCACAAACAGGGAGTCAAGCGTGACAAACACGCCAAACGGTGCAACGCCAGAGACATGTCCGGTGAACGCATCCCCCACACGCTCTTTCATAAAGAAGCACTTGAGCCAGGCTTGTACATCGCGGGACGCCTCATCAGCGCGCCGCTCGGTCGATGAAAGCCACAAGCCCAACTGCTCCCAACGCGCCAGGAGCTCAGAGCGGTTTTGGCGTTCCGCCTCGTCAAGCTCTGCCTGATCCATTTTGCGGCCACGCTTTTTGACTGGCTCGGGAACCGCCTCGTCACGTTCATCGACGGTCGGCGGGAAATACGTTTTGCCGTTCAGCAAGGCCTTGATGGTTCGATGAACCAACAAATCAGGATAGCGGCGAATCGGTGACGTGTAGTGCGTGTAAGCCTTATACGCCAAACCAAAGTGACCCACATTGTGAGGCCCGTACACTGCCTGCTGCATCGAACGAAGAATCATCGACTGCAGCAAATCCTTGTCCTCCCGGCCATGAATCTGCGAGACCAACGTGGCATAGTCCTTGGAGCTGGGCGCATCACCCCCCCCCAGGTTCAAGTTCAGGGTTTTTAAAAACAAACGCAGGTTTTGTAATTTCTCAGGGGTTGGACCCTCGTGCACCCGGTATAAACACGGGTGTTTGCTGCGTGCCAAAAAGTCGGCTGCACATACGTTCGCCGCCAGCATGCACTCCTCGATCAAACGGTGTGCATCGTTACGGCGACGGGGCAGGATTTTTTCGATTTTACCGTTGTCATCGGCCACGATCATGGTTTCAACGGTATCCAGATCCATCGCACCCCGTTCCTGGCGGGCACTGAGCAGGGTCTTGAACAAGTCGTACAGATCATTGATCTGGGGTAGCACATCCAGCCGACGCTTGGCGGCCGGGCTATCTGTGTCCGATAACGCTTCCCACACTTCGTTGTAGGTCAACCGCGCCGCGGAGTGAATGACTGCGTTATAAAACTGATAAGCCTTAATGGCACCTTTGGCGCTGATAACCGCATCACACACAAGCACCAAACGGTCCACATGGGGATTCAAAGAGCACAAACCGTTGGAAATTTTTTCGGGCAGCATAGGAATCACACGGCGCGGGAAATACACCGAGGTACCTCGCTCAATGGCGCTCTTGTCCATCGCTGTACCAGGTTTGACGTAATGACTCACATCGGCAATCGCCACCAGCAAACGCCACCCGCCACCGGATTTTCCTTGCACAGGGATCGGCTCGCAATACACGGCATCGTCAAAATCGCGTGCGTCTTCGCCATCAATGGTCACCAGCGGAACATCCCGCAAATCAACACGTCCGGCCAGGTCCTCCCAACGCACTTCGTTGGGAATGCCGTCCAGCTCCTGCTCAATGGCCTGGCTAAACTCATAAGGCACATCGAATTTGCGCACGGCAATTTCGATCTCCATACCGGGGTCACCCACATCGCCCAGCACCTGCACAATTCGGCCGATCGGCTGGCTGTGACGGCTGGGCTGAGCGATGATTTCGACCGATACCACCTGCCCGGCCTTAGCGGAGCTGGCATCTCCGGGGGGAATCAGAATATCGTGTTTGATCCGCTGGTCCTCAGGTACCACCAACATCACGCCACGTTCAGACACAAGCCGGCCAACTAGCTGATTGGTACGGCGCTCGGTGACCTCGACGATCGTACCTTCGGGTCGTCCCCGATAATCGGTGCCAGTGATGCGAACCAGCACACGGTCACCGTGCAGGATTTTTTGCATCTCGCGCGGCGGTAAGAATACGTCCGGACCTTTATCGTCACGGATTAAAAATCCAAATCCATCGCGATGGCCGGTGACCTTACCCGCCACAAAATCAAGTTTTGTAGCTAAGAGCAAAACGCCCTTTCGATTGGGCATGAGTTGACCATCACGCTCCATGGCCTGCAAGCGACGCGAGAAGGCATCGAGCTGTGCATCCGTGATGTTCAACTGAATACACAGTTGCTCACGCGTTAAAGGCGCCTGGGCTTGCCGCAGGGCGGCCAATATATCTTCACGACTGGGAATGATTATTTCTTGTTTTTGCATTGACAATTTTTTTGCTTCACTTATAATTGAGGGCTTCGCTTAGCCCAGATGGCGGAATTGGTAGACGCACTAGGTTCAGGTCCTAGCGGTGGCAACACTGTGGAGGTTCGAGTCCTCTTCTGGGCACCAAATCAAAAAAAGGCTCTGATATATGTCAGAGCCTTTTTTTATGTCCAACGCACTCCGTGTTTGTTTCATGTTGTTTGTCATTCAGGTGTGGGCTGAAAATAATCGATCACCTGAGTGTATAGGGAAAGGCAGTAAGGGGAAAGCAGCGCGCAACCTTAAGCTGCTTAAAGTTGGATAATTCAACGCCGACAAACCAGACGCAGAAATACTCGAAGATTTGATCAGACAGCACAATCTGCAAATGGTTGCATCCGCTACTCTCAGACGAGCCTGACTCTTTCTTTGAGCGTGTCAATACTCATGGTGTCATACGCCTCAAACGGCTGATGAATCCACGGGCTGTCTGGCAGGTGCTGAACGGAGTAATCAGGCACTACGCTAGACACCCCTTTGAGCCATAAGACAGCCGTTCTGACTTCTGAAATGTGCGGGTAGTGACTCAACAGATGCGGAACCACTGCAGCCAGGGTATGTCCGGTATCGGCCAGATCATCTACCACCAGCACTTTAGGACCCAAGACAGGGGCAGTGGTCGCTATATCGGCTGATAAAGTTAATTCACCCTGAAGCATGCCCTCACGCCCGTTATACGAACTGGCGGCCAAGACAGCAAAGGGTTTGTTCATCACTCTCGAAATGACGTCAGCAACCCGCAACCCGCCCCGAGACAGGCCCATGACCATATCAAACGACCATCCAGAGTTATCAAGGACAAGCACCAGCCGTTCAATCAGCCGGTGATACTCTTCCCACGATACATGCAGATGGCCGCTCATGTAGACCCGCTTACTTGCAGGTAAATGGGTGGCGCAACACGATGGTTTCTTCGCGATCCGGCCCCGTAGAAATCATGTCGACGGGTACACCACAGACCTCAGACATGCGATCTAGGTAACGACGGGCTTCAATGGGCAGCTCTTCGAGCTTTTTGATGCCAAAAGTGGTGCCGGGCCAGCCAGGAAACTCCTCGAAAATAGGCACTGCTTTAGACACGGCATCCGAGCCAAACGGCAGGATGTGGGTCACGGTACCGTCTGCGTGCTTGTATCCAGTGCACAGCTTGATGGTATCCAGACCATCAAGCACATCGAGCTTGGTAATACACAAACCGGTTACGCCATTGAGCTGAATGGTGCGTTTTAAGGCGGCAGCATCAAACCATCCGCAACGACGGGGGCGTCCGGTGACCGAGCCAAATTCATTACCTTTGACCGCCAAATGCTGACCAATGTCATCAAACAACTCGGTCGGAAATGGGCCAGAGCCCACGCGGGTTGCATAGGCCTTGGTAATACCCAGCACATATTGCAGACGTTGTGGACCCACACCAGCACCAGGAGACGCAGCCCCCGCCAAGCAGTTGCTGCTGGTGACATAAGGGTAGGTGCCGTGGTCAATATCCAGCAGCGCGCCCTGTGCGCCTTCAAACAGCAAACTCTTGCCTTCGTTATTGGCATTTTCAAGCAGGCTGGGAACGTCAGCGACCATGGAACGGATACGAGGCGCCAGCGACATCGCTTTGTCGAACACGGCTTGAGCCGATACCGCTTCACCGCCGAGGTATTGGGTCAACACAAAGTTGTGATAGTCGAGCACTTCAACCAGTTTGGCCATGAAGTGTTCCGGATTAAACAAATCCTGCACACGCAGCGAACGGCGCGCGACCTTGTCTTCGTAGGCAGGGCCAATACCTCGGCCGGTTGTACCGATTTTGCTGTCGCCTCGTTTGGCTTCGCGCGCCTTGTCCAGCGCCACGTGATAGTCGAGAATCAACGGGCAGGCCTCGCTGATACGCAAACGCGACTCAACCTGAATACCACCTTTTTGCAACTCATCGATTTCAAACAGCAACGCCTCGGGTGACAACACCACACCGTTACCGATATACACCTGCACTTCGGGACGCAAGATACCGGAGGGGATCAGGCGTAGCACGGTTTTTTTGCCACCAATCACCAGGGTATGACCTGCATTGTGTCCTCCCTGAAAACGCACGACACCGTCTGCGTGGTCTGTCAGCCAGTCCACCACTTTGCCTTTGCCCTCGTCACCCCACTGGGTGCCGATCACTACAACGTTACGATAAGTCATTTCAATATCTCCTGGTTCGAGGTCAAGGGCTTAACAACCCAACTGGTGTCGACCAACACCAGCTCACGGTCACACTCGAACTCTTCCTCCTCACGTTCAGACCCTGGAAGGATCTGCACAACAATTTCACCTGCGTCGCGCAGCGCACGAACAGCACTGACCAGACGCTCATCATCATTCCACGGTGCACGAATCGCCGCCGCACGGCCAGGCTGACCCGAAGCCATCCCGGCCAAGCGAACCAATTCACGCAAATCCGTTGAAAAACCTGTCGCCGCGCGTGCGCGACCAAACACCTGCCCCACATTGTCGTAGCGCCCCCCACGGACCAGCGCATTGGAGCTGCCGGCGGCATAAATGGAGAACATCACACCACTGTGGTATTCATATCCGTGTAAATCGGCCAGATCGATCATGACCTGTACCCGCTGCCCGGCCAGTTGCGACTGCTCAAGCGCGGTTGACAGGCTACGCAAAGTCTCCAGTGCCGCCTCAATACGGGCGTTGCCTGCAAACTGCGCACGCGCCCGGGATAACACGCCATTATCGCCCAGAGCGGGGCCGTAAAGCGACAACAATGCGTCAAGTTGCCGGTAAAGATCATCGCCCAACTGTGACTGCAACGCAGCCAGCGCAGGACTGTCCTTGGCTTTCAACAGGCCGTGCAGCTCGGTTTCAAGCTGGGCACTAAGACCACAGGGCAAAGTTAAGGCCGCAAAAATATCGGCGTGGCACAAGTCAACACGGATATGGCCGAACCCCGCGATCTGCAGCGTATCTACGGCCAGACGGACCACTTCCATGTCGGCCTCAACGCCGGCGTGACCATACACCTCGGCGCCACATTGCAGCGGTTCACGTGTGGCATGTAAGCCCGAGGCACGGGTATGGACCACGTGACCGGCATAACACAGCCGAGTCACACCTTTGCGGTTGAGCAAATGGGCATCAATACGTGCCACTTGCGGCGTGATATCAGCACGCAAACCCATTGTACGGCCAGTCACCTGATCGACCAGTTTAAATGTTTTCAGATCCAGATCATGACCCGTACCGGTTAATAACGACTCCACATACTCGAGCAAAGGCGGCATCACCAACTCGTAACCGTAGGTGCGAAAACGGTCCAGAAGCTGTCGGCGCAATTCTTCAATGCGGCGAGCTTCCGACGGCAAAACATCAGCAATGGACTCAGGCAGTAGCCAGGCGGACATGACAATTCCAGACGAAGCGATTAGGGCGGAGTTACGAAAAACAGCGCGCAAACAGCGGGTTAAAAATTGGGGAGGCTCAGCGAACCACCACAAAAAGTACCCACCCAGCCGTTAAGGCCAACAACCCGAAAAAGCGGATTTGCCCGTCAGTCAACTCTGATAGTTGACGAAAGGCCGCTCTCCAGCGTGCTGGCGATATAAACGGTAACAGGCCCTCAAACATCAACATGAGGGCCAAAGCGACTAAAAGCTGTTCTCCCATAGATTTTACCGGGGTGCATTACCTGTCGGCGGCATGACTGGCTTTGTTGGCAACGGCACCATTTATTTGGTGGCTTTGCCAGCCCCAGAGCCACGCATGAATTTAAAGAATTCAGATTGTGGATCGAGAACCATGACATCGGCTTTTGACTTGAAAGACTGTTTATAAGCCTCAAGACTGCGGTAGAACGCAAAAAATTCCGGACTTTGACCAAAAGCGGAATTATAAATGGAAGAAGCCTTCGCGTCGCCCTCCCCTTTGATTCGTTGCGCATCGCGGTAGGCTTCGGCCAACAGCACATCACGCTGGCGCTCAGCATCGGCGCGAATTTGTTCAGATTCGGCCCCGCCGGTGGACCGTAGTTCATTTGCAACGCGTTTGCGCTCTGCCTCCATACGGCGATAAACCGACTCACTCACCTCAGGCATCAAATCGACACGTTTTAAACGGACATCGACAATTTCAACACCGATTTGTTTGGCATCGTCCGATACTTTTTTGACGATAGCATCCATGACCTTGTTTCGTTCACCCGACACTACATCACGTACCGTTCGCTTGGTGATCTCTTCGTTCAGAGCCGCCTTGACAATCTGGGACATGCGATCTTGTGCACGCCGTTCATCGCCGGTAAAGCTGACAAAGTACAGTCGAGGGTCTGCAATGCGCCATTTGACAAACGAATCAACCAAAATATTCTTTTTTTCAGCCGTGATAAAACGGTCTGCTTCGGGCGTGTCGATGGTCAAAATCCGGCGATCCAGATAAATCACGTTCTGGAACGGCGGGGGCATTTTGAAATGCATGCCTGGTTCTGCCACCACGCGTTTGACTTCACCCAAGGCAAACACAATGGCGTATTGACGCTGGTCCACAACATAAATGCAGGAAGAAGCCAGAATCAAGGCAATCAACGCGGCCGAAATTACAGCAAAAATACGGGGCATGATTAACGTACCTCTCGATCACGGTTGCGCAGCGCTTCCATGCGTGGATCGGCACCATCGCTGCGGCTATTTACTCGGGGGCGATTCGTGTCGGGAGCTGTAGGCGACTGAATCGCTGACGGATCCGCGACCGGGCCAGACTGTGTTTGGCCGACGGGTGGCTTTGCGTTGGCATCTGCGCCCGATGTCGCCTGAATCAGCTTATCCAGCGGCAAATACAACAACTGGCTGCCTTGCTTGGTATCGGTCACCACCTTGGTCACATTCGTGAAAATCTGCTGCATCGTGTCCAGATACAGACGTTCACGAGTCACTGCTGGGGCCTTGTTGTACTCCACCAGTACCGATTTAAAGCGCGATGCATCACCCTCAGCGGTGGCAATGACCTTCTGTTTATAACCTTCAGCTTCCTGAAGCAGGCGAGCGGATGCACCTTTGGCCTTGGGGATGATGTCGTTGGCGTACGCCTGACCTTCGTTTTTCAGACGCTCGCGATCCTGGCCAGCCTTGACGGCGTCATCAAACGCGGCCTGTACTTGCTCGGGCGGTTGGGCGTTTTGCACTGTCACGCTCGATACCTGTATGCCCACCTTGTAGCGATCCAGAATTTGCTGGGTCAGTTGGGCCACCTGCAGACCCGCCTGTTCGCGCCCTTCATACAGGACATAGTCCATTTTGCTGCGACCCACCACTTCGCGAACAGCGGTTTCAGCCGCCTGTAACACCGACTCTTCAGCGTTACGGTTATTAAAAAGGTAGTCAGGCGCTTTGGCGATGCGATACTGGACTGCAAACTGGATATCGATGATGTTTTCATCATCGGTCAGCATCAGTGACTCGCGCAGCACTTTGCTTTTGACGTTGCCACGGTAACCCACTTCAACCGTGCGGACCTGCGAGGTGTTGACGATTTCATGGCTTTGCAACGGGTATGGCAGGCGCCACTGAAAGCCCGGCCCTGCTTCGTATTGGTATTTACCAAACTGCAGAACTACGCCCACCTGGCCTTCCTGAATAATGAAAAACCCACTGGACAACCACAACAAGCCAAAAATGGTGGCGATGGCGCCGGCTCCGATGCCGGCCCCCTTGAAGTTGCCTCCGCCGGAAGCGCCTCCAGACCCATTGCCATCACCATTTTTTTTGCCAAAAAAACGGTTCAGACGGTTGTTGAAATCTCTCCAGAGCTCATCCAGATCGGGAGGGCCGCCTTCTGGCTTGTTCCCGCCAGGGCGCTGAGGATTGGGGCGTTGGTCGGAGTTATTCTGACCCGCATTACGGCCCCAACCAGGATCATTCATCGACAGGGCAACGCCCAAGGTAGACCAGACCATAAAAGTTCGCTTTTAGCTAATTAACACTGATTCTGTCGCAGGTTCCTGATCGCCGCTGGCGCTCGGGAACTTTGCATAATGTTGAGTCGCGATCTCGAGCAATGCCGCACGCAACTCATCCAAACCCATTGAAAAACGAGCGCTTAAACTGACCGAAACAATATCATTGCTTTCAGATCTTTCAACCTCAACAGCTCGATCACAGGCGTCAATCTTATTCCAGACAATCACTTGGGGGATGTGTGAAGCGCCAATTTCTTCTAGCACCTGGTTCACTTGCTCAATTTGCTCGTGCCGGCTGGGGCTGGCGGCGTCCACGACATGCAAGAGTAAATCAGCACTCACGGTCTGTTCCAGGGTGGCCTTAAAGGCCTCCACCAGCTGGTGCGGTAATTCGCGAATGAACCCAACCGTATCGGCCAACGTGATTTGCACCCCAGGGGCCAAAAATACGCGGCGGGTGGTGGTATCCAGGGTTGCGAACAACTGGTCGGCGGCGTAGGTATTGGCATGCGTCAGGGCATTAAACAGGGTCGACTTGCCCGCGTTGGTGTAACCCACCAGTGAGACTGCAAAAAACCCGCGGCGGTCTCGCTGCCTGCGCTGGGTATGACGCTGCTTTTCGAGCTTGGTCAGGCGCTGTTTAAGTGCACGGACCTTGTCACCGATGATTCGTTTGTCCAGCTCCAACTGGGTTTCACCCGGGCCACGCAGACCAATACCGCCTTTTTGACGTTCCAGGTGAGACCACGCTCGTACCAAGCGGGTCTGCAGATGCTGCAGCTGCGCCAATTCAACCTGCAACTTACCCTCAAAGCTTTTGGCGCGAAGGGCAAAGATATCGAGGATCAGGCTGTTTCGATCCAGGACGCGGACCTTAAAGACATTTTCGAGGTTACGTTGCTGTGCCGGTGCAAGCGGGTGGTTAAAAATCACCAGCTCGATATTGTTGACCGCCACGTCGTGTGCAATTTCCTCAGCCTTTCCTGAGCCGACAAACAACGCAGCATCAGGGCTTTTTCTGCGGGAAGTCATTGTTTGCACAATGTCTGCCCCGGCTGATTGGGCAAGTAAAGCCAATTCTTGCATGCTGGAATCAAATTCGTTTTGACCGAAATCGACTCCAACAAGGATTGAACGCGTCATTCGCAGTCCGACTTGATCAAAAACATTTATTCTTTGATTTCAGGCGTGAATGTCACTGCACGGGCCGGAACCACCGTGGAGATGGCATGCTTGTACACCATCTGAGTAACCGTATTGCGCAACAGCACCACGTACTGATCGAATGACTCGATTTGACCTTGCAACTTGATCCCGTTGACCAGATAAATAGAGACAGGAACGTGCTCCTTGCGAAGCAGGTTCAAAAACGGGTCTTGTAGTAATTGCCCTTTGTTACTCATGACAGCTCCAAACTGTTTTGTTGTTTAATGTGTTGGCTTAAAAACATTCAGCCGAGTTAACAGTGTAACCAAAATGTGTTGCTACTCCAAACACCTTTCTAGTCACAACAGCCTCTCAGACCCATTTCGGGGGCAAATGGTTCCAAAACGGGTCCTGCGAATCCTGTGTTATAGAGCGGTCCTAGGAATCCCGAATCCAGTCGATCAACCGGGGTTGGGATAAAAATTGCTCGTTCATGCTTTTCAGGGGGCCGCTGGCCCCTCTGATCTGGGCGGACCATCCCTCCACCACCGAGATATCAAACCAGGCTGCACGGGACACCCACTCGACCGGTACGGTCGCGGGGTCGCAGATCAGGGCGTACCGCTCATGCTGACCCTCACTGGAAATACACCCGATAATACCTTGGGCGGTGAGTTGCTCCAAAATGTCGTCCAGCGCATCGGGGGGGACCGATGACAGCAACCGGAGCTCCTCGACCGTCAGCCCGGGATTTGACAGTTGCCTGGACTTTTCAAGCTGACTGAGCACCGCCAGGGTGAGAACCCATCGCTCACCCGGACGCTCCGTGTGCTCCCAGTGACCCGTGCGGGCAATGGGCAATGCGGCCGCCACCGTGGCCCCGAGCAGCACTACAATCCACGACATGTAAATCCACAGCAAAAAGATCGGGAATGCCGCCAAAGCGCCGTAAACCGCGGTGTAGGTCGGAAAGTGGGTTATAAAATAAGCAAAAGCCCGCTTGGACACCTCAAACAGCAACGCAGCCACCACACCGCCGATGGCAGCGTCTTGCCACAACACCGGGCGGTTGGGGATGGTCTGGTACAACAGGGCAAACGCCGCGGCCGTCAAGAGCAGCGGGGCCACTGAGAACATTAGGCTGGTCAGCGGTTTGATACTCGATATCCCGGAAATCGACAAATTGATGACATAGGACGACATGGAAATGCTCGCCCCGACCAGCAGAGGCGATAAGGTAATGACGGACCAGTACAAAATAATCTTTTTAACCAGGGAACGACCGCGCTTGACGTGCCATATCTCATTAAATACGCGATCGACCGTGAACATGGTGGTCAAAGCAGTAATCACGATGCCAAGTAGACCAAAGGCTGTTAGCCCTTTGGCTTTGGAGGAAAACTGATTTACGTAGTTTAAAATGGTGTCTGACAATGTGTCTGGCAAAAAGCTTTCAAACAAGTAACCTTGCAACGCGGCTCGGGCTCGGTCAAACATCGGAAATGCGGTAAAAATCGCCAGTGCTACGGTCACCAGCGGCACCAGTGATAAAACGGTTGTAAACGTCAGACTGGCCGCAACCTGTGGCAATTGCTGTTGCTGGGTTCGGCGTGAAATCAATTTTCCAAAAGCGATCCACCACCGTGGATGGAAGGCGCTGATGGTCAGCGCGCTGATATTGATCAGCCTTTTGGCCTGCCCCATCATAAATTGCTGCGGTGTTGCACTCATAAGGTCTTGTTTTGAGATAATTCCAACAGCTCTATGATACCTTTGCACCATGAAAGACGTTCTTGTTTTGTATTACAGCCGCCATGGCGCAACCGCGGCACTGGCACAAGCCATTGCAGATGGCATTGATTCGGTACCCGGTGTTTGTGCACGGGTTCGCACGGTGCCCGCGGTGTCCCCCACCTCCGAGGCAAGTGCCCCCGCCATTCCCAGTGAGGGCCCGCCGTATGTTGAATTAACTGACTTGCAGGAATGTATTGGAATGGCGCTGGGCTCTCCGACGCGTTTTGGCAATATGGCCGCTCCGTTAAAGTACTTCCTTGATGCCACCAGTCAGGTGTGGATGGCCGGAGATCTTCGTGACAAGCCCGCCTGCGTATTCACATCCACAGGTAGCTTACACGGCGGGCAGGAATCGACGCTCCTGTCCATGATGTTGCCATTGATGCACCACGGCATGCTGATCATGGGGATCCCCTACTCTGAACCCGAACTGATGGGCACAAGCTCTGGCGGCACGCCCTACGGCGCTAGCCACTGGGCGGGCGCTGACGGGGCCAGAATCGTCGATGCCACCGAGAAAAAACTCGCCCGGCTGCAAGGCATCCGGCTTGCGCAAACCGCACTGGCGCTGGCCAACCGACCATGACACCTGCTGACAACCCCTCGTTTTCCTTGCGCTTGCGTACACAACGCATCACCCTCATTGCGCTGTTGCTGCTGATTGCAGATTGTATTGTGTGGGAGTGGAAACTGGCCCCCCTACGACCCGGTGGCTCCTGGTTATTGCTCAAAATTGTTCCCTTGCTACTGATGCTGCCGGGGATAGCCAAAGCAAGGCTGTACAGCTTTCAATGGGTATCCATGGCAATTTTGCTGTATTTCACGGAGGGGATTGTTCGTGCAACCAGCGACACCAACGCCATGTCGATTAAACTGGCATGGGTTGAAGTAGCACTGACGCTCGTGATTTTTGTGTCCGTGTTGGCATACACCAAAAGTTTCAAGCGGCCCAAGCAAAACCAGGCGGCTGCCACGACTCCCATCGCACCCAAATAAGCCATGGCAGCCCAGCCTCACGCCGCTTTTATACGCTCATGGCGAGAGCGGTTTGGTGAGCGCAGTGTGCTGACCGCACAGCAGGACAAAGCCCCCTACGAGCAAGACTGGCGACGGCGCTACACAAGTCCGGCCGAATGTGTGGCCTTTCCGCCGACCACACAGGCGGCACATGAGCTGATCCAATATTGCCTGTTGCACGATATTCCCGTTACCCCACAAGGCGGCAACACGGGCCTGGTGGGCGGAGCCGTGTGCGTTCAGCCCCACGGCTGGTTGGTCAACACAAGCCATTTGCGGGAAAGGTGCGAGGTCGATACAGCAAACCGTACGATAACGGCATCGGCGGGTTTTACCCTGGCGCAAGTGCAAGAAGCAGCCGCACGCCATCAGTTGCTGTTCCCGCTCAGTTTGGCGTCTGAAGGCAGTTGCACGATTGGCGGAAACCTGGCGACCAACGCGGGCGGTACCGCGGTACTGCGATATGGCAACACCCGCGAGCTAACCCTGGGGCTAGAAGCCATTTTGCCTGACGGCTCATGCTGGTCAGATCTGCGCGGTCTTCGCAAAAACAACTCGGGCTACGACGTCAAACAGTTACTGATTGGCTCCGAAGGCACTCTGGGCTTGATCACCACGGCGACCTTGCGGTTATACAGCCGCCCCCAAAGCCACGTATGTGCCTGGCTGGCGTTGGACAGCATCCACTGCGCCTTGCAATGTTTAAACCAGCTACTGGACCGCTTTGACGCCCAACTGACCACATTTGAATGGATCACACACGAGGCGGCTGATCTTGTTTGCAGTCAATTCGGATTAGCGCTGCCAACACCTCCCGCGCATAGCTACGCGCTGGTAGAGCTATCGGTATTTAACACCCAGGACGATACCATCCAACGCGATTTGCTGGCTTGGATGGAGCACCAGGCCGCTTCGATCGGGCTGCACGACGCTGCGCTTGCCCATACCCTCTTGCAACGGGAGGCGATGTGGTCCCTGCGTGAACTGATCTCCGAGGCACAGGCCAGGACAGGTCTGAATATTAAACACGACATCGCGCTGCCTATCAGTGATATCCCAGACTTTTTAAGTGCTGTGTCTCCCCAACTGCAAACTGTTTGCCCTGGCGCCCGGCCCATCGTATTTGGTCACTTGGGCGACGGAAACCTGCACTTTAATGTGTCGGCACCTGCCGATATGCCTGCCGAGTTGTTTTTGAAGAGTTATGAGTCTGCCATTAACCATGCGGTGTACGGTGAAGTACACCGCCGTCACGGCACGCTCTCGGCAGAACACGGCATTGGACTGCTCAAAAAGGATGAACTGGCCCGCTGGTCAACACCAGCGCAGCTCAGCGCCTTACGACAGATCAAACAAGCCCTTGATCCCAGACAGCTTTTTAATCCATCCAAAATCATTGATCAATAGGTCATGACCATTCCGGGGCATCGGCTCGACCACCCCAGTCACGATATAACTCGGGTTAACTAGGACCAGACAAGACCTGGTCTACAAAAACATTCGGGAGGAATTCGTGAAAAGTTTATCAATCAGTCAGAAATTTACGGTGGTATTGGGCCTTCTTGTTGCGCAGATTATCGGAATTTTATGGTTCAGTACGACCGCCCTGCGCACAAACGCTCAAGAACACAAGCAGGCACTGGATAATGGTGTAGGTCCGATCGTATTGATGTCAAAAATTGGGGTGGAGGTAGAGCTGACTCGCGTTAATCTGCGGGATACCTTGTTGGCACAAGAAAATGAACTACCCGTCGATCAGGTCAACCTATTCAAATCGAGCTATCAGCTCCTGGCTCAACAAGCCGGAAAAGATGTGGCGGCCTTGCGCAGTTACTTTTCCAGCCCGGCAGAACAAGCCCTATTTACAGAGATGGAGCGAGATCTGACCGCCTTACTGAACGTGGTCGGTCAGATTGAGAAGGCCACCGCTGACAAAGACTTTGCGACGGCCCGCACCTTGATGCTAACCCGGTGTGTTCAAATCGCCGGACGGTTCAACAACACATTGACAGCCATGCAGGTGCGGAAGGAGGAGGCGCTGCAAGCCAATGCGAACGAGCGACTGAGCAGCGTCAATACCCTGGCAGTGAGCCTCCTGATGGTCGCACTGATTGGTTTGATCGCCTCTATTGGCTTTGCGAGATACATCATCGCCCGGATTAAAAAGTCGCTGGCCCAGGCCGTACAAATCAGCCATACCATTGCCGCCGGAGACTTGAGCCACACCGTCCATGTCGACTCAAGCGATGAGTCGGGCCAACTGCTGCAAAGCCTGGGGGACATGATCGCCGGGTTGCGTACCACGGTCAGCGCTGTGATGACCGGAGCCGATCGTGTGGCGGAAGCCAGCTCGACGCTATCCTCCTCGACTCAACAGCTGAGCACATCCTCGCGCATTCAGTCCGAGGCCACCGGCGGCACCGCCGCTGCAGTAGAACAGTTCACGGTCAGCGTTAATTCGGTGGCTGAGTCCGCGTTGGATGTATCGACGCTGGCCGAAAACAGTCTGGAACAGACCATTCGCAGCACCGACAAAATTACCGCCCTGGTTCGGGAAATTGGTCGGGTGGAAACGTCGGTATCACACATCTCAAACAGTATCACCCAGTTCATCGGGTCGGCTCGTCAAATCACGGAGATGACTCAGCAGGTCAAGGAGATTGCAGATCAGACCAATTTGCTGGCATTAAACGCAGCGATCGAAGCTGCGCGGGCCGGTGAACAAGGCCGTGGCTTTGCCGTGGTTGCTGACGAGGTGCGTAAACTGGCGGAGAAAAGCGCCCAATCGGCCAATGAAATCAATGACATCACCGTGAGTATGGATCAGCAGGCCAGCTTGGTTGAAACGGCGGTTCAGGAGGGGCTCGAGTCGATCAACAGTTCTC
>DAITMV010000033.1:0-20228 GCA_036834985.1 Burkholderiaceae bacterium
GGAGAGAAGCAGCCAGGGAAGCCCAGCCATCACCCTCGTTCTGCTGCCTCTCCTGCCTATCCCCCCGGCTAACTGTATGTTAAACGCTCGTTACCCATACGCTGAGCAGCCATAGCATTGCACTATGATCGCAACTCATTGTTCTGAAACGATATCATCCTCGTCGTCTACTATCGCGGTCTTGGCAACGCTCAGTATCAACCCCATTGGCGCGCCGTCTTTACCGCTTATCTCGATTTGCTGGTTATCACCGAAGCGCCGAGGATTCATGCGGGCAAGTACCCATTTGCGTGTATCTACCATCACCTTGACTGCGTTAACGCCTGCTGAGTCCTGCCCTCTTGCCTCTGCTGCTAGTTGCTCAAGCTCCAGGAACTGAAGCTCAGCGCGGGTTTGAATAGCGCGCGCGTATCGCTGAGAAATGTAAGCGAAGCACTCAGCCGGTTCTTTCCCTCCCGCTTTGATCCCTCCTTTGGCTACCCATGACAGGAATGTCGTATGGTCTACAGCCTGTGCAGCGCATGCCGCTCTGATTGGCTCGCCTGACTCTATCGCCTCGCATATCAGCTCAGACACAGCCATCTTTGCATCATCAGTTGTAGGGCTTGGCTTGCCTCGCTTGGCCGGCAATAGTTCGCGCCCAGTGCAAAAATTTTCCACTGCTACCGCGCCAGGATCGCTAGATGCTTGCTCAACTGCATCAGTACCCGCCTTTGCTTTTCTCGTCGCCATTTATGCGCCCTCTTTATGCATGATCCACATACGCAAGTGCTCGCACAGCCAGAGAGCTTGCGCCCTTGTTAAATCACTGCTTAGCGCCACGAAGTCTTCGCATTTCCACCCGATGATGATCACATCGTCTAGCCTTGATTCAAGCGCATCGCTGATCGCATCCTTGACTGACCGCTTCGGATCGGACTGGACAAGCTGCAGTAGGCTTGCCGGTGAATGAGCGGCCTTTACCGGCTCACTACAATCGCTACTCGCTACTTGATGTGCATCATGGGCCGCTTGATCGTCCATATCGCCTCGCTGTGGGTTGATTTGCTACGCCGTTGCCGTTGCAGTTAGCACGCTACCAGTAGCTATAACTGCCGCGCGTGTGTGCGCATAATGCATGCGCGGGCGTGTGCGCGTTATATATACGCGGGCGCGTGAAAGTAAGCTTACTGTAAGCATGTGATTTCTGCCTTGATTGCTGCCATGGCCTGCCCGGACTTTTGTTGCATCCTGTGATATTCCTCAACCAGCACATAAACGCCTAGAGCTGTTGCGCGCCACTCCTTCACGCGCTTGCGTTTTGTGACTGTCACGTATCCCGCTCGCGCAAGACTGCCCATCGTAGAGCCATTTGCCTTCGCTGCCAGCACATCGGCATAGGTACACATGCGCTTATGCGCCAGCGTGTACATGATCCGGTATTGAGCAGCCGTTAATCCCATTGCAGGATTTTACGCCAGATTGCATTTTTTGTGACTGAAAAGCAAAAAGCCCCACCGGTTTAGGGTGAGGCTTTTGCAGCGCTTTACGGGATTTGAACCCGCGACACAATGGCTCTACCAAGCTGAGCTAAAAACGCCTTGAAATTGTATCACTTCGCAGTCTTGATCCTGAACAACTCCCAGGTATCCGCCCGCATCTGCCTTGCGGTTGGGCCTGATCCTTCCCACCTTTGCCAGGCCCTGACATCAGCATACACCAGCGCTGCGGCCTGGGCTTGCGTCAGCCCTGCCGCCTCGCGTGCTGCCTTGACATCTTGAGGCGTCGGCGACTTCATTGCCCATCCATCCCTTCCGCCAGCATGCGTTGCTGTTTTCTGTATATATTTGCCTCATGAACTTGCTTTTCTGCTGCGACGAACCAGCCAGGTACATTGCGCTTTATCCACCCAAGGGCAAACCGCAATGCCAATCTTTCTGTCGCAAATTTAGCACTGCATGCGTCATCAATTTTACTTCCTGGTTCAGTCGCTATTTTGTGATAAATATCTGTTAATTCCTTTGGCGTCATGTGTGGTTCAAATATCTGCCCAGATGGAAGGTTGAACCCACAGTCCGATGCATATTCAGGTGCGATATACCAATACCATGAACATGTTTTTTCGTCCATTTTGATTTCTATTTTGTCAGCAACGATACTGGCAACTTCCTGATAGTTATCCATTTACATACCCTAAATGTTATATACGTAAAAAACGTGGCCGTTGTGCTCGCGACGAACAAGGCCGCAATAATCCACTTTCTCAGCCATGGAAAGATTCTTTTTGCTACGGCTAATCTTGTAGCTCTTTATGTTAACAGGCGCACCATCAGCAGAAATAGCGCCTGCAACATCGATAGATGATTCTTCTGTTTCAACAGTAAAAAGAACCTTGCCGTCTCTACTCATAACTACGGAATTATGTGCCATGATCTTCACTCCTCGTTGTAGATGCCGCTGTATTGCTGCATCCGATGAGTGAATAATACGGCCAATGGCCGTGTATTGCAACTACCGTTCGTCGGCTGGAGATTATTTACGAAAGTGTATTGTATTGTTTGCATTGTACATATACAGTTCAATTATCGAATCAGTGCGTCCAAGGATCTACGCATGACCATCTATGCCTACTGCCGAGTCTCAACATCGGACCAGACAACCGAGAACCAAGTGTTGGAGATGGACCGCGCCGGCTTCCACGTATCCCGCGATAACGTCTTTGCTGACACAGTATCAGGCTCTACGCCAGCCATGGAGCGCCCCGAATTTGCCGACTTGGTGACGAATTACCTACAAAGAGGCGACACGCTCATAGTTGTCAAGATAGACCGACTTGGGCGCAACGCAAAGGACATCTTGCAAACCGTCGAGGCAATGGAGTCGATGGGCGTCCGCATCCGCTGCCTGGCCCTCGGCGGCGTCGATATGACTTCCCCTGCTGGCAAGATGATTACCACCGTCCTTGCAGCACTCGCCCAGCTCGAGAAAGACCAGCTCGTAGAGCGCACTAGAGCCGGTTTGGCGCGCACGAAGAATCAGGGCAAGGTCTTGGGCGCTCCCACCAGTTACGACCACGCTACAGCCCTTGCAGTGCGTCAGGATTTAGACGCCAAGCTATCTATCCGCAAGACAGCCGCCAAGCATGGGCTAAGCGCTGGCGCAGTACAGAATATTGCCGCGCTTGATGATGATTTCCTAGCGTCACATGTCAGCGTCAGGACGGATGCAGGGAATTACACGTGGAAACGGGCTTAGCAAGTTGCTCAATCGTCACAGTCAGCCCGCCGCCATCTACCGGGGGGCCGATCACCATCAGCAGCCTTTCGACTTGCTTGTCATCTTCGTAAGCCACCCCGCGCATGGCGTCGCCGAATACTTTTTCAACATTGCCAAGGTCCATACGGGTATTGCTCGCAACGCCTTTTTTCGTAAGCTTCGGGTGATACTCGATGCGCACGTCAATCGGCCCATGCAGCACCTGGAACCCTGCCATTTTCGCCAGTAGTGCCGCGTGCTGCTTCCAAGCTCGCCCCTCGGCACTGAGTACCATCCGGCCTTTGAAATTGCGCCACATGCGGTTTACAGAGACGGGATAGGGAAGCTTTACGATCACTTGAGCGCATCCTTAATCGCGCTGCCAAACGATATGCTTGGGTATCGGCACGCCGGCAGCTCGCGCATCTGACCAGTTGAAAAGTCATGTGCTTGACGTGCTGGCTTTTTACGCACGCGGATCGTGCAGAGATTGAATATGCTCACCTCGCGGCCTGCTGCCAGCTCCTGCGCAGCGACATGCGGCAGCGCGGCGAGTACGGCATTGATTTGCCCCTTAGTCAGCCTCTCGCCGGCCTGCTTCTGGATTAGCCCTACAAGCTCATCTCGATTCACCGCATCCACTCCTTTCTATTTGCCCACTGCCTGCGCATTTCATCCCTTAGATAATCTGCGCCAACTTGACCGCGAGACTTTGCTATCGCCGCCAGCCGCTCTTTGATCGCATCGACATTCATTTCCCCGCGCGGGCATGTCTGTCTCAGTATCTCTTGCGCATCTGTCTCGGCCCTGTATGGCTCTTCCCAAGTCGGGCCGCTCAGCGTGTATTCGGTGCCGTCAGTGCGGATGGGCATCTAGTGCAGCCTTCAGGGCTTCCCGGAATGCCTCTTTCGCCCGATCAAATGCTTCCGTAGCTTCTTCCATCTGGCTGCAAACTTCGTACGCATGCTGGTACTCCATGGCGGCTTCCATGGCATATACATGCAAAAGCATCAACTCTTCGTAATTCATGATTTTTCCTTTGCATCCTCGTCCATCATTTCAAGCCAGCGATTGCAAGTTGAAATGACCTCTTCAATATCCTTGCGTAATGTCTTGTGCGCTTTTCCGGCGCGCAATAACTTCTTGATTGCGTGTTGCTGGCAAGAATGCGTGATGCGGTAAATCTCGAATATCCGGTACGGGTCGAGCTTGATCCCGCGATATTCGAATTTGTAATGCGCGCCTATTTCGCTCATTTCCCAGCCCCTTTGCTTATCGTTACCAGCCCGCGCCGATACAATTCGGCCAGCGTCATCACAATCGCCCTGTCCATCTCCGAGCGGCTTTCGTTGCGTGTCATTCCCTGAGCGTTATCTAAAGCCGTGTGGCACGGGGCGCAAAGAGATGCCGATAGGCAATCCGGCACCTTGACCCCCAAGCCTTTTCCCATATTGCGGTGAGCAACTTGGCACGCGATCTCTATTCCGCATCGCATGCACATTCCGATTGAACCGACTGCCCTGAGCCATGCCCGGTCTTTGCGGCTCGGAGATTCGCGCTTGCCAGTTCCTGCTGTGCCATTTGGCCTCGGCACGGTCTTCAGGCCGGGTGTCGTCTTGCTCATGCCGCCACCGCCTGACGCTGATCGTTGAAGCGCACGCCATTGGTAACGCCCCACGCCATCACATATTCGATCAGGCTGGCCATGCGACGCACGCCCATGTCGGCCGACGACTCGCGGATGTTCACAAACTCGCCTTCGAGGCCTGGAACCATGTCGGCCGGCACGCCTGTAGCGACTGCGTGAGCGCTGATAAACAGGTGCTTCCACTGCAGCAACGTGAGCTTCCGCCCCATGTATCTGGCCTGCGTCGCCACATCACCGCACATCGCGTGAAACTTCGCGTTCTGGTCCTCGTTGCGCTTGAGATCGCGTATCTCGATGACACGCGGCCGATCACCTGGGGCCGATGGCAACGGCAAAGCTTTTGCGGCCGCAATTGCGTTTTGCTGAATCCGCTCGTTGTGGACGATGAATACTTGCTTGTCGCTCATGGCTTACCCCTTTGCGCCAGTGCGGCGGTATCAATTGCGCTCATAGCTGCCCTGATGAATTCTTCCGCGACTGGCGCACAGATCGCGTTGCCAAGGGCGCGAAGCTTAACCACTCTTCCGGCAACCCCTGAAGCCAGCACGGAAGAGTCGGGTTCAACTGGCCGCCACTTTCCATCTCGACATCCGATCCAATCAGCATTTCGCCAGTAGCCGTTAGTCGGGCCGGGCCGCATATCGCTGCAAAGTCCTGCAGTCGCTGCTGAACCTTCGAGCCGTCCGCCCTGGTCATCGAGAGCGCTGATTCCGGGTTGCCCATGCGGTCGTTGTTGCAGCTCGGTGTCGGCCAGCCCGCCAGCATCGCAAAATCGTTCAGGTTCGATCCGTGCCGCGTCTCGCCCATCGCCCGCTTTGCTTGTCCGCCGCCCGTCGAATCTGACGTTTGAGGCGTGGGCCAGCCTGCCAACCACGCTACGCGCCCCAATAGCGCATTCAACGGCACGTTTGGCTGATTGCTTCCGTCCTTCCAGTCTCTGGTCGTTGGCGTGGGCCACCCAATACAGGCGCTGTCTGATGTGCGGAGCACCGAAGCCCGAAGCGCATATATCGACAGCCCCGCAGGCGTAACGCGATGCTTCCAGGTCAGCTTGTACAAGGTCGAACCAAGCGAGGCCGTCCGGGCTTGCAACTTGCTCTCCAAAGACGACGCTAGGGCGGCACTGCGCGACGAGGTGGTAAAAAGCTGGCCAGAGGTGCCGCTCGTCAGTAAACCCAGCTCCTTTGCCTGCCGCGGAGAAAGGTTGGCAAGGACAGGAACCAGTCCAAACAGGTCTATCATCGGGGAACCCGGCGCGGCGGAGAGCGTGCGACCAGACGCCGATACCTGCGAAGAAATGGCATTGCGTGTATCCGCGCAAGTCGTCTGGGTAAACATCCTCGATGCTCCGTTCGTCTACGTCGCCGGCTGCGATATGGCCGGCTGCTATCAGGTTGCGCAGCCATTGGGCGGCGTGCGGGTCGATTTCGTTGTAATAGGCGGTCATCCTTCAAACCCTCCCCGGCTATGCGACTTGGCTGGGGCGCTTGGCGGCTGCCACTCACGGGACAAATTGCCAATCTTGGATATCGCCGCCATGAATGCCACGGGCACCACGCCTTGTGCGCCCTGGCGATTCTTCGCCACGTTGATTTCCAGCACGCCTTTATCGCGTGTGTCGGCGTTGTATTCCTCGTCCCGGTACAGCAACAGGATCACATCAGCGTCTTGCTCAATTTCGCCAGACTCGCGCAGGTCGCTTGGCAATGGCCGCTTGTTAGGCCGTTCTTCGCACTTGCGCGAGAGCTGTGACAATGCGATCACCGGGCATTCCAGCTCTTTCGACAGGGCTTTAAGGCCGCGTGAGATTTCGCCGACTTCATTGGTACGGTTCTGGTTGCGCTTGTTGCCTGACGTAATGAGCGTGAGGTAATCGACCACCACGCACGCCAGGCGCCCGCGCTTGCGCTTCAATAGCCGGCATTTGGCACGGATTTGAGCCAGCGACAGGCCAGGCCGGAAGTCGGTTATCTGGTCCAGCTCGGAAAGCTTTCCGACGCCAGCCGTCACGCCATCCCAGTCTTCGGGGCGCATGCCGCCGACGATCAGGCTTTCCAGATTCACACCTGACGCTGCTGCAAGCTGGCGCGGCCCTTGTTGTTCGCCGGCCATCTCAAGCGAGAAGACAACGACCAAACCGCCGTTGCGGTGCCTAGGGTGAGCAATGGTGTCAGCAATGTTCATTGCCACCACAGTCTTGCCCATTCCTGGACGCCCGGCGATGATGATCAGGTTGCCGGGATAGAGACCACCGCATAGCTTTTGGTCGAGCGCTGTGATGCCGGTAGAAATGGCCGGCGATCCAGATTCACCTTGCTGGTAAAGCTTCTCCATCCGGGCCAGCGTGAACGATGCAAGCTCTGCCGCCGTCATGGTCATGCTGTCGTCGCCGCTGCGCCGCGTCAGGTCTTCCAGCTCACCAGATGCCCGCGAAAGAACATCGGCTGGATCTTGTCCGCTGCACAATTCGGTAATGATTTTGTGCGCCATGGCGACGCCGTGCCGCTTCATCGCCTTGTTGGCGACGACTCGCCCGTATATAGCCGCTCCGCCATCCAGCGGCAGCGACGTAACCAAGTCGCGCAGGTACAGCACTCCGCCAACACGATCAAGCGCGCCGTGCCGCTCAAGCTCTTCCGCCACCGAAATGAAGTCGGCCCGCTTGCCGTTTGCGATAAGCGATTCGATTGCGGAATACACCAGCCCATGCGACTGATTCTCGAACATCGCCGCCGTGAGCATCCCGGCCATGTTGTCGTATCCAGCGTTGTTGACCAGCAGGGACGCCAGTACGCTTTGCTCGGCCTGGGTGGTGATGTCGATGGGCTGATCCACAACTTGAACGGCGTCGTCTTCGTAGTAGTAATCGCTCATTGGTCGCCTTTCTTGTGGTACTTGCCCTCGACTATTTTTGCGAAGTTGCCAGGGGTGATGATCCACTCCATGTCCAAGTTGAATGGGTTCTTGCCGGGCGCAGGTGGCGTCCTACCCATCAGAAAATCTGATTCGGCAATGTAGGCAAACAGACGGCGCCAGTAAGCAAGACCAGTCTCTTCGGTGGCGTACTTGCCCTGCTCCAGCTTTTCACGCCACCGAGTACGCATGAACTTTTGGCGGGTCGCGTTCCATTCGCGAACCTGGGTGCAGGTAGGCAGCATCTCGTGGTACAGCGCGATCAGCTTTTCGTGAGGGCAAGCAGGAAGGGTTTGTTTTGCAGGCTTGATGCTGACCGTTTCAGCGTCGTCAGCAACGGCTGGCGACAAGGTAGCTTTAGCTACCTCAGTAGTTGTCTGTTGAGGTTGTATATTGTGTGTAGGAATTTCCGACGTTTGTCCGTAGGAATTTCCTACGGGCGTAGGGATTTCATACGGGGTGTTTGGTACTACAGAAAGGGGCTTTGCAGGCTTCTTTTTCGCTGCCTTGCGTTGATTTGGCAAGGGCTCTGTTTGCCACGCAGAAGGCTCGCAGACGCTTGTAATCTGCCCGTACTTACCTTTGCGTGCCGACAGGATGGAGCGCTGCACAAGTGCGTTGTATGCGACGCTGGCGTCAGGCCGGTGAACGCCGATCAGCTTCGCAATACTGCTGATGGTCATGTCATCCTCAACCTTGCCGAAGCCTGCTGTCTTGCGCACCACGGCGAGCAGTACCTTCAATTCGTTTGGCGAAAGGTCGGTGGAAAAAATGGCGTCGAATACAGCATTCGGCACCTGTACAAACCCTTCATTCATCCGCGTTCCTGTGGCCTTTGCAGGCGCGCTATGCACAAGCGTTAGGTGACTCACAGCCCAAGCCTCCGCATGATCCCAGACGCCATGCGGGTAACTTGTGAGCCTGAGCGGCACTGTATTTCTGCGCACCACTCATGCTGAAGGCGGTAAGCAAGTCGCTTGTCGCCGTTGTCGTAAGCTGCCACCATCTGACGGCGCAAAGACTCAATGCGACGCTCGCGCAAGATGTCTTCAAGTCGCTGGTAAATTCTGCTAACTGCGCTCATAATTCCCTCACTTCTCGTTGTGCTGCATCACAAGCCCGTTTGCCCTGTCCGGCAGCGGGCTTTTCCTTTACTGCGCTGGCTAGAAATTCGTCGGTTGAGCCACAGCGCGAGTCAGTGCCATCAGCCCTTGCTGTAGCTCGGTAGCGCCAATGCTTACCCATCGCTGATCAAAGGCGCCGACTGTGGAGCGCATCTCAGCAACAAGCTCGCCAATCTCTTCGCCTTTCGCTTTGATCTTGTTCATCTGCGCAATTTCAGCTTGATTTAGCTCGCGGTATCCGCTGATTGAACGATGTTGGTTTTCCATGTGATTCCTTTCGGTTAGTGGTCTTTGCCAGGAATGGCAATGCGGAAGCCTTGTAGCAACGCAGAATCCAAGGGCTGTGGGATGCTCCCAAGTGGGGCTATAGCAAGCCGCGCCTCAAGGCCGTCTACACTCATTGATGGCCCATTCAGATTCAGCCCAAGCGGCAGGCCGATAAACTGGAACTGACGCCCGCAATCACAGCAACAGATTTGCACCTCTGCATTGAAGCGCCCGCTGTCTTCGAGCCTTGCAACCGCAACGTTTGCATTGAAATTCATGTGCGGGCACTCTTCTGCCATGCTGCGACTCCTTGTTGATGGGTGGGCTGCGCTTACTGCTAGCCCTCAGTGGTGGTGACTGGTATTAGCTCCCCGTCATGCGGAATATCGGGGCATCCATTCCACGGTTTGCGTAGCCGCTCGTCCCTTGGGTTTCATCCGCCGCTGCACAATCACCACCACTCAGGGCGCCGGGATGGCCCGGCTGCCTGCTGCTATACAACCGCCGTTCTCAGCTCTTGAGGTGAGAGAAAAGGCCCGGAAAAATTGCTGACTGGAAGTACGATTTTTTGCGGAGCAGGCTTGTAGCGAAAACCCGCCGCATTACGCAGATTCTTGGCCTGCTTCCAAATCCGGCGATCTTCGGCACGCGCAATTGCAACCATGTCGGCATCGGTCATGGGCTCGTAGCGCTGGCGGGCAACCGGCCTAATTGGAAACAGCCCACCACAGCCTGAAAACGCCGCTGTCGCCGCCAAAACTGCTAGGCCGATGGTTGCTCTTTTCATCTGCTTTCCCTTCTGCGAATAAAAAAGGCGGTGGAGAAACCGCCAGTGGGCAGCTACGCCCGCGTCATCCCTGGTTACTGCCGTTACTCTTGTTACTCTCGCCACCGAATACCGATGACAGTAGATTGAACTCACGACGACGAGCCTTGAGGTCAGCAGAAATGAGCATCTCTACGTATTCCGAAGCGCTGATTTCCAAAACATTTGCCACAGCTTGGGCTTCCGCCTTTTTCTTACCTGTGAGCTTTACGCAAATCTGGTCTGTCTTTTTCGCCAATTCCGCTTCATCCCGGCAGTCGATTGTTGAGGTGGTCATTTTTGCGTTCCCTCTTCCGGGGTTAAAAATCAGCAGTGGTTGGTGGATACCGACGCGCCGCCCAGCTCACAGCGAGCAGCCAGCCCGCAATCCCGCCGACCAGTGCTGCGACTGTGATGATGATCGGGAGGTAATAGGCGGGCATCAGGCGGCTTCCTTCTTGTGTGCAGCTTCGTATTCCTTGAGCGCAGCACGCCCCTCGCTTGAGCTGTAAAGACGGCCAATCCATGAATCCGGGAACGGCTTGTTGTTCTTCACGTAGCGATTGACGATGGGCCGCTGAACATTAAGCGCCCGCGCAAACTTGGCCTGACTGCCAAAAAAGGAAACGAACCATGGGATATTCATTAGCTGACACTCGCAAATTCATTAGCCGTATGTTACCCATAGCTAACGTTAAGCGCAAGCAATATGTACAACCACGGCTAACACAAAAAAGTAAACAATGGTTAACTATGAACCTATCCGAACGCCTAAAGAGACGCCTCAGCGTAACGGGCAAGACCCAAGCCGGGCTTGCGCGCCACGTTGGCGTAAAGCCGCCTTCCGTCAGCAAGTGGATGAATGGCGAAACCAAGCAGCTTGAAGGGACAAACCTGATTCGAGCTGCTGAATACTTGGAGTGCGAGCCGTTATGGCTTGGTCAGGGAACAGGAGCCGAGTCTGTGAAGCCGCCCGCAGAAAGCAATCTGTCAATTGGCCGACTTGGTACTAAGTCCTGGGAAGACGGCGACCCGCTTGATGAAGACACAGTAGAGGTAGTAGACCTGGCTCTGCCAGTAAGCGCAGGGCCAGGTGCACCAGCTTGGGAGCCGGTGAAAGATGGCTCCATGAAGCGCTACAAGTCGAGCTGGATCAAGCGCCGCAACCTGAAGCCAGAAAAGCTAGGGACGCATATTGTTCGCGGCAACTCAATGGAGCCGGGCATACCTGACGGCGCGATTCTTACGATCAACACGGCCATCGAACGCATCAAGCATGGCAAAGTCCACGTCATATTTTTCCAAGATGAATTTTTCGTGAAGAGAATTTTTAAGGAATCAGATGGCTCCCTACGCATCGCATCTGACAATCCGGACAAGTCCCGACATCCTGACTGGATCATCACGCCAGACAACGCGGATTCCCTGAAGGTTATGGGTGTCCCAGTGGATATGAATTTCGAGATGGATGACTACTGATGCTTGAGTCGGCACGATGGCTTGCCGAAGACCCACTGTTTCTCGACACTGAGACGACAGGGCTGGGCGCCGATGACGAAATCGTAGAGATAGCGATCATCGACGCCGACGGCGCCGTGCTGCTTGATACCCTTGTGCGCCCTCTCAATCCAATCACACCAGACACCACAGCCGTCAATGGCATCACCAACGAGATGCTGGCCGGCGCGCCGGCGTGGGCCGAGATAGGCCCGCAAGTCGCGTCGCTGATCGGTGGCCGCGTCGTTGTCGCCCACAGCGCAGAGTTTGACGAGCGAATGATAGTGCAGACGTGTGTGCGGCATGGCGTCGCCCAGCCAGTAGGCGTTGAGTGGCGATGCACAAAGCTCGGGCTGGCTGATGCGAATAATGGCAAGCCGCCAAGGCTGGCGCGGGCTGCTGAGATCGTCGGCGCAGAGCTGCCAGAAGGAACAGCGCACAGGGCGCGGCATGATGCGGAGATTGTGCGGCGGATTGTGGTTGCCGCCGCGAAGAACGAGCCGCCAGACGCGGCCTAGATTTTTCAACGCAAGGAGGAAGGGAATCATGGAGCAAATGAATTTGCCGGTGATACCGCACGTAATGGAAGGAAGCCTAATTCATCAGCGCGCTTCTGACGGGTATATCAATGCAACAGCCATGTGCAATGCTGCTAAAAAGCTCATAGGACACTACCTTGAGCTAAAGACCACAAAGGACTTCGTAGCCGAACTGGCAAAAGAAACAAAAATGAATGCCGCTCATCTGGTTCAGATAGCTCGCGGCGGAAATTCTGCCTACCAAGGAACTTGGGTTCACCCGCAGGTAGCCATACATCTCGGCCAGTGGCTTTCTGCAAAATTTGCCGTTCAAGTGTCAAAGTGGGTATACGAGTGGATGTCTGGCGGTGTCACTGCCGGACAAGCCAACAGCATGCCGACACATATACAGCGCTACATGATAAATAGGTCAGAGATCCCCAGCACTCATTTTTCAATGCTCAATGAGCTGACCTTCTCCCTGATAGCCCCTCTTGAAGACGCAGGCTACACCCTGCCAGAAAAACTAGTCCCTGACATTTCAGAAGGAAAAATGTTTTCAAGCTGGCTTAGGAAAGAGAAAGGCATAGACCCATCCAGCTTCCCAACATACCCTCACCGATACATGGATGGTCGGGTGGTGCAGGCACGGCTATACCCAAACGAACTTCTCGCAGACTTCCGGGCGCATTTCCACGAGGTTTGGCTCCCGCAACGGGCCGAGGAATATTTCAAGGACAGGGATTCCTTGGCGCTGCCACACCTGCCAAAACTTCTTCCAAAGCCATCCTAACTAATTGATTATATTTCGATATCGTGATCACGATATCGAAAATACTGCTCCACCGAGCCCGCCCCGTGCGGGTTTTTTGTTGCATGTCGATAGTGCGCATCCCGGAAACCATAGCTAACAAATATCATTAGTTAAAAGTTACTTTTAGCTAACTTTTCGCTTGACGGCGCTGTTAGCTATGGGTAACATTCATCCATCGACTCACGCAACACACCGCCCCGGTCGATTACCGCTAGGACTCCGGCAAGACTCGCAAGCCGGACGAGTGCAAGGAGTTAAGGCCAGAACGGGCCGCAAACCAACAAGTGCCGCACGTCACGCGATACGTGCATGGCCTTCTCGCGAGGGCCGCTTTCAAAGCAGCTTGATGACAGGGTGTTTTGGTGGTGACGATCAACCGACACGGAGAAAAAATGAACAGAATCAAATTATCAATTGGCGCAAATTGCGCAGCAGAAAAATATTGTTTCCCGCTTCAAGGAAAAAAAGAATCAAAACAGAAATGGATTGATGCAAACGATTTGTTTACGGATAACTCGAAAAGGGTTTTTGCCCTCGTTGATACACTTGACCAAGTGTATTTCATGGATGCAATTACAGGCAGCCTTTACAGATTTGGAGATTGTGAAACCTCATCAAATCTTAAAGCGCACGGCATAAAAAGAAACCACGAAGCAAAAAATATTTTGATGGAGATTTCTGCAGAAAATAAATCTGAAGATGACGAAGTAACGGCATAGCGATATGCGCCGGAAACGTAACCGGCAAGAACACAACGAATTGATGGGTTGCGTTGGCGCATCCCTTAACCGGTGGCCGTGGAATACGGGCAATCCGCATCTCTGAAACGACCGTAACAGAGCATCGAACGGGGGCGTCGAGCACGAACTGCGCGAGGAATACGGGTGTAACAGTTGGGCCAATGGCAGCCTGGAAAGACAGGCACCCTCAAGCCAGCAGGTTCAGCGAGTCTGCTGCCTTGAGGGGGTAAGCCAGTGCATGGCAACGCAGGGTAAAGCCACTTTCCTCCCCTGCGGCTCTAAAGGCGCTCGTCGTGTGCGCCTCCCCTCAACTCTCCTCCTCCTCGCCCACCAGGGCGTTGTGCCGCCAGCCTATGCAAATAAGCTGGCGGTTTTTTATTTGAAAGGAATCGCGATGGGCAACTTAGCAGATCACCCGCTCGACATTATGGAAGATGCTTCGGCCTACGCGATTCGCAATGCGCGGGCGGCGGTAGAAAACGCACTAAACCAGATTGAAATATTGCGCGCCGAACACAAAGGCTTCGTGTTCATGAACAAAACACGGCATTGCCTGTTAATGCAAGACAATACGCCAGCACAGCTTATCGCTGCATTTCGCATGCGTGATGATGCAGAAGTGCATGTGAGCATGCTTGAGATAGATAAAGCCAGAAAGGCGCTTGAAGCCGAACTAAAGGGCGTTGAAGGATATGCAGAATGGCGCAATGGCAGGCCAGATATAGCTAGCCCGCGCAATACGCCGGCATCCATTCGAAACGCTTTTGCTGCTCGCGACCGGGCAGAAAACGCATTGCATTTGATCAGAAACCCAACGCCGATGCGCACTGCTGGCGAAATAATGAGTGCATCAATTATGGCTGAAAGAGCACGGGCAGAAGCTCGCGGCGAAATGTACTTGTCTGGAGATTGAAAAAATGGAAAGCGTTTACAGAACAGATGACGGCAGATTTTTCAAGACGTTCTCAGAGGCTTTTGAGTGGGAACAGGATGAGCCAATACGGAATGCAATTGCAGAGTTTTTGCGTCGATTTGAAATCGGCCATTGCATTTCACAAGACATTGCAGAAAATATGCTTAATGAATTTCATGTGTACATGAAAGAGCCGGTGAATGTTGCGCCGGCTCCTGCGCCTGAGCCAAATACAAAACAGGTGACATGCACAGTAAAAGAAGGCTGGCCGACAGCCGAAGAAAGCGAAGCGGCTGCAACTGAAGCTCTGCGCCGGCAAATCGAAGATGAGTTTCTTGATGCTGTTGCGGCATCCGAATAGACCTCCTTGGGCGAAAGCCTATTGCACTGACACCGAATAACCGCCCCGCACACGATGCGGGTTTTTATTGCCTGGAGATAATCATGAGCGATGCTGTTTGTGAAGAGCGCCAAAGTAACTACAAGAAATTCCGTGGCAAGTGCCGCGAGTTTTGCGATCAAGCCATTAACGAAGACCCAACGCTAACCCTGGTACGAGGGCATTACTTCTGTCCCATTTGGAATACTGATGAGCCGCACTGGTGGACAGTTAGACAAGACGGGACGATCCACGACCCGACCGCTTTGCAGTTCCCGTCAAAAGGTGGCGGTATTTACACGCCATTCAACGGCATGTGCGAATGCGCAGAGTGTGGAAAAGAATTCCCCGAGGCAGATGGACGCTTTGATAGCAACTACGCATTCTGCTCTGGTCGCTGCAACGCACGTTTCGTTGGAATTTGCATATGAACCAACACCACGACGACGACGCGTATCTGTCTGGCCTGGGCATGCCCATTGATCCGGTCGAGCCGGCCAGCGACAAGGCCGACAGGATTGTAGGTTGGGCCATGACCGTGATTGCAACTGGATGGCTGGCCGGGGCGCTGCTGCTAGGGCAGATGCTTGATGACCTGCCGGCAAGTCAGTGGGCGGCAGACATATCCGCGTATTTACAGGGCGCTTTCTCATGATTGCCAATCAATGGCGCCCAGTCGCCCACAGAATCATCCAGCCGCGTCGCACCGGGCTTAGCCGCTCGCAACGCTACGCACTTCGAGAATGTAGAACAGCATGGAGTATTTACTGTGAATCCAAAAATGGAATTGTGGAACAAGGTTTGTGAGACAGACCCAAACCACACAAAACGTGTCAACCAGCGCGGCGGCTTTACCAGCATAGACGCACATTATCAAATACTCAGCGCTACCGCTGTTTTCGGGCCGGTGGGGATCGGCTGGGGCTACGATGTGCATCACACTGCTTTGCCTGCAAAGGATGCGTTGCTGGCCGTTGCAGATGTCACCCTGTGGCACGGCAACAGGGCAAACACTTTTGGCCCTTGGCGCGGCATGGCGGAAATCGTCAACACAAAAGGTCATTTGGACGACGACGCAGCGAAGAAGGCCACCACTGACGCCCTTACCAAAGGCTTAAGCCACCTTGGATTTAATGCCGATGTTTTCCTTGGCAAGTTTGACGATAACAAATACGTAGAAAACCTCGAAAAGAAATTCTCTTTCGATGTGGATGCCGCAATACAGGCAATGGGCGACGCAAAGGAATTTGATGCGCTTAAGTGTTTGTTTGCTGGCTATTACAAGTCTGCACCGGACGAAGCCAAGCCGCTCATTAAGAGCAAATATGACCGATTCAAGTCAACACTCACGGAAGGCGCAACAACATGAACGTATTCACCTTTACCGGCAATTTAGGCCGTGATGCTGAAGTGCGGTATACGCAGGGGGGAGATGCAGTTTCTGGCTTTTCTGTCGCGGTAAAAAGCGGATTCGGCAAGAACGAGAAAACCATCTGGGTTAAATGTTCCCAGTGGGGGAAAGCGGCAGAGTCGGTCGCGCCATATTTGAAGAAGGGCCAGCAAGTAGCGATCTCGGGCGAGATTGGTTTCGATGCCGACGAAAAGAACGATGGAAAGTATGCGGCCATCACCGTCCGGGTTAATAGCCTAACCCTTGGCGGCGGCAAGTCTGAAGGCGAACGGGCCGATCCGGCGAAGTCCAGGCAAAAGCAAACATCAGCGCCTAGCAAATCAGAAGACGTAGCGGAGCATTTCGGAGATGGCGATTATGTCGATGTCCCCTTCTAGCCATGGACCTCGACGCTATCGACACTGAAACGATCATCGCCAGGGGCAAATACTCGACAGTACGGGCAGCGCACGAAGACGCCATAAAGGCGCTGCAAGTGGCGTGCGCCGCCCTCACGTCAACCGGATCACGCCTACTCAAGAAGGCACAGCCAGACGGCGACGAGGTGCCGGAATCGCCTGCCGAATTGATCGATGAAGGGCGGCAGGCGCTTGATAGAGCCGCCGCACTATTCGCCACTGTTGCCGAGCTGGCTGAGCAGAAAAGGTCGCTACGGCCAGCAGCCTGGAAAGGAAAATGATGAACACAGCAACACTGAAACAGCAGAAAGTAATCGACCTTCTCGCCGACGGCAAGGGCCGAACATCTCACGAAATAGCCGCTGCCCTTGGCATATCTCGAAACTCGGTATACGTCACAACTGCGCCGCTGGTTAAAGGGCGAATCCTATCTGCCGGAAGTGGCGATCAGGCACTTTTCAGCAAAGGGGTGAATTTCCCAATAGGGCATTCCGGGCATCGGCAAGTTGTGCATGTCTATGACTGTGACGATATGCCGATCAATCGTAATCACGACCACATCGGCACAGCCAGAACCTACGACCGCAGGCCGGGTGGCGCGGCATCTTGAAAGGGGCGATATGAGCTACACAGAATACGTAAAACGCAAGCTAACCCGCTCGCCGCCGTCTGGATTTACGGATATCCCGCAACTCATAAGCCCAATGTTCCCGCATCAAGACGTGCTGGTGAAATGGGCGCTGCGGCGTGGCAAGGCGGCGATATTCGCCAATACCGGCCTTGGAAAATCGCGCATGCAAATCGCTTGGGCGGATGCCGTTTGCCGCGTCACAGGTGGCGATGTGCTGATACTCGCGCCGCTTGCAGTGGCAGCACAGACGGTACGCGAAGGGCTGGCAGTTGGCGTGCAGATAACCCACTGCCGCGAGCTTGGAGATGTGCGCTCAGGCATCAATATCATCAATTACGACAGGCTGCACAAGCTCGACGCAAGCCGCTTTGTAGGCGTCGTCCTAGACGAGTCCAGCATCATCAAGCACAACGACACGAAGACCTTGGCGCGACTGATCGCCGCTTTCGAGCAGACGCCATACAAGCTATGCGCTACCGCCACGCCGGCACCGAACGACTTCACCGAGCTGGGCACCCACGCCGAGTTTCTTGGCATCTGCACACACGCCGAAATGCTCGCTGAATACTTCGTGCATGACGCAGCAAAAACACAGGATTGGCGGCTAAAAGGCCACGCCAAAAAAGAGTTTTGGCGATTCGTTGCATCTTGGGGCGCAATGCTCAGCACCCCCGCAGAGCTAGGCTTTGACGGCTCGATGTATGAGCTCCCCCCGCTGCACGTGCATGAGCATACGGTGCAATCCTGCATGGATACGGCCAACACACAGGGATTTCTATTCCCGGTCGAAGCTGGTTCATTGTCTGAGCGCCGGGATGCCAGGAAAGCCAGTATCGATGATCGCGTTGCAGCCTGCGCCGATATGGTCAACAGCAATAACCGGCAATGGCTAATCTGGTGCGACCTCAACGCCGAAGCTGATGCGCTGATGGCCGCGATACCCGGCGCTATCGAGATACGCGGCAGCGATGACGCAGACGATAAAGAGCAGCGACTGATGGACTTTGCCGATGGAAAGATTCGCGTGCTGATCACCAAGCCGAAGATAGCCGGATGGGGACTGAACTTCCAATCCTGCCACGATATGGCATTCGTCGGCGTAACCGACAGCTACGAAGCTTATTACCAAGCCATTCGGCGCTGCTGGCGCTTTGGGCAAACCCATGAAGTGAACGCGCATATCTTCGCCAGCGAATCAGAGGGCAGCGTTATCGCAAACCTGAGGCGGAAAGAAGCTGATTCGCTGACGATGGCGCGTGAGCTTGCGAGAGAAACAAACGATGCTGTGCGTGCCGAGATATTCGGTAGCAAGCGCCGAACGAATCCATATACCGCCAATCAGCCGGTAAATCTGCCGGATTGGCTAAGGAGTGAAGCCGCATGAAATGCATCAATCAAGACACCGGCGAAGGCTGGACGGTATTCAATGGCGATTGCGTCGAAGTCATCAAGGGCTTGCCGGATAAGAGCATCGACTACAGTATATTCAGTCCGCCCTTTGCCAGCCTTTATGTTTACTCTAATTCCCCGCGAGACATGGGCAATTGCCGGTCAGATGTTGAATTCTTCGAGCACTTCGATTACCTGGTTGAAGAGCTGGCCCGCGTCATGAAGCCAGGGCGCAATGTCTCGTTCCACTGCATGCAGTTGCCGACCAGCAAAGAGCGTGATGGATATATCGGCTTAAAGGATTTTCGCGGCGACCTGATACGGGCATTCCAAAAACACGGCTTTATCTACGCCAGCGAAGCCTGCATATGGAAAGACCCAGTGACGGCGATGCAGCGCACAAAGGCACTTGGTCTGCTGCATAAAACCGTGCGCGAAAACGCCAGCATGTCGCGCATGGGCATTGCCGATTATCTTGTCACGATGCGTGCGCCAGGCGAAATCATCGACCGCGTTAAGCACGACTCTGCGCAGTACCCAGTCATGAAGTGGCAGCAGGCAGCAAGCCCGGTATGGATGGATATCAACCCAAGCGACACATTGCAATTCCGCAGTGCCCGCGAGCATGACGATGAACGTCATATATGCCCGCTTCAGCTTGATGTGATCCGCCGTGGCGTGGACTTGTGGACGAATCCCGGCGATGTGGTTCTATCACCATTCACTGGCATCGGCAGCGAGGGCTTTGTGTCGCTGGAAATGGGGCGAAAGTTCATCGGCGTTGAGCTGAAAGAGAGTTACTTCAGGCAGGCTTGCGCGAATTTACGGCAGGCGTCGAAACAGTCATCACTATTTAGTGACGAGCCCGAGTTGTGCCTTGAAGGGGATTGCAGATGAGCAACTTATCAGGCAGCAATCTCGAAGGCGACGAAGACGCAGACGCAACTATATTAGCGCTGCAGGATCGTGTGGCAACGCTAGAGCAGCGCAACCGCGTCCAGCTTCAGCAAATCAACGCGCAGGGGGCGGAGCTGGTCCGCTACCGTGCGCTTGTGCAGGCTCTTGGAGGTAATCAGATATGAGCAAAGACCAGATAATCAGCGACGAGCGCATACGGGAAATCCTATTGGATCACGGAGTTTCAGAAGGCTATTTTCTTTCTAGCGGAGTATTGGAATATCCAGATCATATCTACGCTGCGGCGCGGGCTATTGCGGCTGAAGTCGCGCCGAAGTGGCAGACGATCGATACGGCGCCGGATGATGGAACACCCGTTTTTCTGATTGATGTTCGAGGCATTAGATACATTGGGTATTTTAACGGAAATACCTCTGCTTGGTATTCTGATTATTGCGATGGAAGCGGAGAAGAAATCTTAATATTGCCCTCACACTGGATGCCATTACCGCCACCGCCGAAGGAGATCAGCAATGGATAATCAGCCACAAGACCATTTTCGTGACGCCACGGAAATGGTAGGCGAGCGCGAGAGGTTTGAGGCGTGGTATGACGGCAAATACGGCAGCTCCAGGTTTGATACATGGTGC
>DAITMV010000034.1:0-20190 GCA_036834985.1 Burkholderiaceae bacterium
GTTGGGTCATTCGCTGTACAAAGCCTATGTCTTTTTATCCGCCTCGTCGGTGGTCAGGAGCACTCGACGGGTGGCCATGCATGCCCCGTCGGCGCCCGCTGCTGTCAGTCTGGTCCTGGCCCCGGCCCTCAGCGTTCCTTTGGTGTTTTGGCTGGAGCGCTCGCTTGGCCACTCCGCTTGGCCCTGGTGGTGGAGTGTCATGCTGGGCATGGCGTGGGCACCTGTGCTGTGGATGCCAGCCAACCGTTTTCAGGGCCGCGCTGTACTGGTCCGAGGACTGTCTGCGGGATTGATGGTGGTGGTGTTGACGGGCTGCAGTCTGTTGGTTCACGCACTGCCGCTGGGTCTAGTAGATACCCCTGATGACACCCTCGGTGTTCTGGCCCTGCTGGTTTTTTCGGCGCTGTATCTGTGTCTGGTGGTGTTGAATTGGCGCCCGCAGGCACTGAGCGTGTGGCGTCGCTGGAGCTATGCGGGGTTTTATGTGGATGAGATTTATACCCGGTTTGCATTAATCGCAGCCCCCTCGGGTTGGCTGCAACGACCCGCCGATGACTCGACTTCCTGGAGAGGTGCCTGATGGACAAAATGAATGATCACGCGTTTGTTGACGCCGCCTGTGAGCAGGCCTGTCGGTCGATAGCGCCGGCCTGGCCGCTGGATTCATCCATCGCTGTAAACCCTCACTGGGCTCGGATCGGGATGCCCGTTCGGCAGGTCGCCGCCCGCTTGGCGGTGCTGGGCGGTATCGGCGTGTTTCCATCACGGGCGTACTTGCAACAGATGTGGGCGCAGGGTCGTATCGAGCCTGCGGATCTTGAGGACGCCTTGCAACAACTGTCTGCCACCCAAGCGCTTGGGTTGACGCCTGAGGGTTGTGTTGCGGAGTTGGCGACCGAGCCCGAGATACAGCAACTCCCCTTGCTGATCGACATACTGGATAACGATCCGAATCGTCACACCCGCCTGTCATGGCGCCAGGCGATTACCCATCAGGTCAGCCAAACCTGTGCTGCGTATTTTGATGAACACCAGGCCGACTGGCAACCCGATCGCAGCGATGGTTTGTACGCCTTTTGGCGGGATACCCTGCAGCATGACCACGGTATCGGCTTGCTGATGGGGCTGCCTGCGTTGAGCCGCGCGCTGGACGCATTGCCAGCCACGCGTCAGGCGGCTGAGCGTTGGGCTTTTCGGCGTCTGGGTCTGCCGCAAGGGGTCTTTGCAGATTATCTGGAAGCGGTGCTGCTGACGGTCAATGGGTGGGCGTCCTGGTGTGCATACCTGGGCTGGCAGGCGCAATTGGCGGGTGGCAGCGACGGACATCTGCGTGATTTGTTGGCCATTCGTCTGGCCTGGGGCGCCTTGTTGCTCGACTGCACGGAGGATTGGGCTGCCGATCAGGCGTTTGAATCGCTGCAGCAAGCCTGGGGCACGGCTGCAACGCATTTTGAACACGCCGAGCAGTCCTTGCTGATCGATGAGGTGTGGCAGCTTGCCTTGGAGGCCGGTTATCAGCGGCGTTTGGCCAGGCAGCTTGTACACGGACAGTCGACTCGCGCCCATACGCCACATCCGCCGGCGATCGAGGTACAAGCAGCCTTTTGTATTGATGTCCGCAGTGAGCCCTTGCGCCGGGCGCTTGAGCGTGTCCATCCCGGCGTTCAGACCTTGGGGTTTGCCGGCTTTTTTGGGCTGCCTGCCGCATACACCCCGCTGGGAACCTCTCTGCGGCGGCCCCAATTACCCGGTCTGATCGCACCCTCGATGGAGGTCGTGGACGATTTAGACAGATCCGGTGAGGCGGACCAGCAGACGTCGTTAAGGCGCAAGGCCATCGAGGCTCGCCAGACCCGTTTTGCACTGGCTGATCAGTGGCGTGCTGTCAGCCGTTGGCCCGGGGCTGCGTTCTCGTATGTAGAGGCCGCGGGGGTTGGATACCTCGGGCAATTAGGACGTTTGCTGTGGCCCGGTCGGCGAGCCAGAGTGCGTGATGATCTACAAGGCCTGCCGGTGCGTTACCGGGCGATGTGCAGGCCACGCGTCGTGCTAAGTCTTGATGACAAAATATCGGTGGCTGCACGCGTACTCAAGGCGATGGGGCTTGATCATCAACTGGCTCGGTTGGTGGTGTTGGTTGGACACGGCAGCCAGTCGACCAACAATGCCCATGCGGCAGGGCTCGAGTGTGGTGCCTGTTGCGGTCAGACAGGGGAAGTCAATGCGCGCGCTTTGGCCCAACTGTTAAATGAATCAGCCGTTCGGGTCGGTTTGCTGGCCCAGGGCATTCCAGTACCCGACTCAACGGTGTTTGTGGCGGCGTTGCACAACACCACGACAGCCCAGATCGAAGCGTTTGATCTGGATCTGCTGCCCGCGGCTGCCCGGCCCGTATGGAATCAACTGCACACGGCGTTTGAGCAGGCCGCAGACCTCGTTCGTCGAGAGCGGGCGCCCCGTTTACATCTGGACCCTGCCGCCCCCGCTGATACCTTGCTGGGGCAACTGCTGCGTCGCGCCAACGATGCGGCTCAAACCCGGCCGGAATGGGGCTTGGCCGGCAATGCGTCCCTGATCATTGCATCCCGGGAGCGTACCTGTGGGCTTGATCTGGAGGGGCGAAGCTTTCTGCATGACTATGATGCGCACCGTGATCCGGACGGCAGCCTATTGGCGCAGTTAATGACCGCACCCATGTTGGTCGCCCACTGGATCAATTGGCAGTATCACGCCTCCATGTGTGAGCCTACTCGATTTGGCAGTGGCAATAAATTGCTGCACAACGTTGTGGGTGGCCATATTGGTGTGTTCGAGGGTAACGGTGGAGACCTGCGGATTGGGTTGGCCCGCCAGTCACTGCATGATGGTGAGCGTTGGATGCATGAACCGGTGCGGTTGACAGTGGCAATTGAGGCACCCCCCGAGTCTATAGACGCGGTTATCAAAGCGCATGCAGTGGTCGGGCAGTTGTTGCACAACGGATGGCTGCACTTGTGGTGCTTGAGGCCATCCGATGTGTTGCGTTATGAAGATGGGCAGTGGCAGCCCTGGGTCACACCGTGAGGCTGGTTAGACGTTGAACAGGAAATTCAATACATCGCCGTCTTTGACCACGTATTCTTTGCCTTCTGCACGCATCTTGCCGGCTTCTTTGGCGCCTTGCTCGCCTTTGAACTGGATGTAGTCCTCATAGGCAATGGTTTGCGCACGAATAAATCCGCGTTCAAAGTCGGTGTGAATAACACCCGCTGCCTGCGGAGCGGTGTCGCCGACATGGATGGTCCAGGCGCGTACTTCTTTGACGCCTGCCGTAAAGTACGTCTGCAAGCCCAGTAACTTGAAGCCCGCGCGGATCAGGCGGTTCAAGCCCGGTTCTTCCATGCCCATGTCGGCCAGGAAAATGTCACGGTCAGCGTCGTCCAGGTCAGCCACTTCAGCTTCAATGGCCGCACAAATGGCAACCACGGGTGCTTTTTGTGCGTTGGCGTATTCGGTCAGGCGGTCGAGCAACGGGTTGTTCGTAAAGCCAGTCTCGGCCACGTTGGCCACGTACATCGCAGGCTTAGCGGTGATCAGGCACAAAGGCTTGAGCAGGGCTTGTTCTTCCTCGTCCAAGTCCAAGGCGCGGATCGGCTTGGCTAGGTTCAGTTGGGCGAGGCATTTTTCCAGCACGGTGACCAGACGCTGTGCGTCTTTATCTCCACCGGCGCGAGCCAGTTTGGCTTGGCGCTGCATGGCTTTTTCGGCAGTTTGCAGGTCGGCCAGTGCCAATTCGGTTTCGATGGTTTCGATGTCGGAGATGGGATCAACTTTGCCGTTCACGTGGATGATGTTGCCATCTTCAAAACAGCGCACCACGTTCACAATCGCATCGGTTTCGCGGATGTGGGCCAAAAACTGGTTACCCAGGCCCTCACCCTTGGACGCACCGGCTACCAAGCCTGCGATGTCTACAAACTCGACGGTGGCGGGCAAAATACGCTCCGGTTTGACAATCTCGGCCAGCTTTTGCAGCCGTGGATCGGGAACCTCGACCATGCCTACGTTAGGCTCGATCGTGCAGAAGGGGTAGTTTTCGGCGGCGATGCCTGCTTTTGTAAGTGCGTTAAAGAGAGTTGACTTACCGACGTTGGGGAGGCCAACGATGCCGCATTTAAGACTCATGGTGTGCTTTCAATTGAATTTGCGCAATTTTATCAGGCCCGGTGCTCATAGTGCCCGCACCTGGCTCATATCCGGCTTATTTATCCACGCTTGCAGTTGCTCGGCCACGCGATGGCTCTCGGCGATGGCCTCGCGCCAGTGGCGAATACGCAGGGTGTGATTGATCCCATAGCGCTTGAAGTCTGAGCGATCTGGAATTTTGCCGCCGGGCAGGCGCTGGTAAAACGATTCGGACGGCGCAACCATGACAACATTGTCAAACCACTGGGTTGGGGCTTTGCGGCGACGGTTGAATTTATCAAGCCAGCCCGGCGTGATGCGATCTGCAAAATGGGGATAGAGCACGATCCCCTGCTTGCGATGGTAGGGCAGTGCGAGGTGATAATCCGTCAAGCCGCCATCCCAATAGCTGCCCGGCGGTGCGCCAGGGATCTGTTTAACCGGGTTCAAGACAAAGGGAATGCTGCCTGAGGCCAGCAGCGCCGGGGTGATATTCTCGTCTGACAGCGTGCGGAAATGGCTTTCGATCTTGTCAAAGGGTTGCGTGAGCCAGTCCATCTGCGCATTGGTGCTGTGAAAGACCCAGCGCTCCAGGTAGCCGCGCAGCCAGTTGCGATCCACAAAATTGGCCAAGGTGGCGGCAGCAAAGCCGCTGAGTTTGGCCCGCCCCTGGTGCGCGGTGAGTACCGGGCGACCTTTGTTGACCCACACCAGAAGTTGCCGGTCGGGGTGGGTGCTCATCGCCTGGGCGTCATGCCCAACGACAGTTTTAATCATTTTGTCGCACACCGCGGTGATTTGATCCGGGGTCACGTTTTTTGGGTAGCGTTGTTCTTCACAGTATTCATCTGCCAGACGTTTAAGGGACTCAACCGGATTGGAGGCGCAGGCCGCAGCCATGCGCCAGGCACCGATCGAGGCACCCATCAATTGGAGGCCATGTGCAGGTTTAACCTGATGCAGCCAATCGCCAAACAGAAAATGATCAATACCTTGCAAAATCAATCCCTTGGGCCCACCTGCAGCGGCAGGGATGGCGCAAATATCAGCAGGTTGCAAACCATATTGCGCGATGTGTTCCCGGGCTTTGGCGCCCGCATAAATCACCAAATCGGTACTGCTTGTCATTGCCTATCCCCTCGTGCGGTCCTGCTTTTTTATGCGCTCGCTATGGTGCGGCGTCTGTGCTGGTGTGAAGTGTCTTGGTGGCCAGCGGTATTTGTCCTGATAATAATGCAGGCAGGACGTCCAGTGCCTTTTGCAGGCTGTTGTCGATGGCGATTTGTTCGTCCAGGCGCGGTCTGTGCAACACAAAATCAGCGACGTTCTGGTTCAGTTGCAAGGTACGCGGGTGACCAATCCCGATGCGCAGCCGCCAAAAATCAGGTGTACCCAGTTGGGCGGCGATATCGCGCAAACCATTGTGGCCGGCGTGCCCTCCACCTTTTTTGAGCTTGATGACACCCGGCGCCAGGTCCAACTCGTCATGCGCCACTAACATGTGTTCGGGTGCGATTTTATAAAACTTGGCCAGGGCCGCCACTGATTGCCCAGAGCGATTCATGTAGGTGGTCGGAAATAACAACCACACGTCGTGACCTGAATGCTTAATGCGCGCAACATCGCCGAAAAAGCCTCGTTCCGGGCTTAAAAAGCCGCCAGCCTTGCGAGCGATGCGGTCTATCCACCATTGCCCGGCGTTGTGTCGAGTGTCTGCGTAGTCTGGGCCGGGGTTACCCAGCCCAACGATGAGTCGAATGGCTTGCGCCGATGACATGCTCTGAGCTCCTTGGGTGAATCTTGCAATAAAAAACCCGCCAACAGGACGACCTGAGGGCGGGTTTTTAGGCTGGGCGCGAAATTACTCGGCTGCAGCTTCGTCCTTATTGCCGCCCTTGACGACAACGGTGGCGACCACTGGATTGTCATGGCCTGCCAATGTAACACCGGCTGGCAACTTCAAATCGCTGGCGTGAACTGATTTGCCGGCTTCCATGGTGGACAGGTCCACTTCGATGAACTCAGGCAGTTGACCTGGCAGGCAGGACACGTCGATTTCCGTCACGACGTGGCTGACCAAGCCGCCAGACAGTTTCACAGCAGGAGATTCTTCCTGGCCTTTGAAGTGCAGAGGCACTTTGATGTGAATTTGCTGGTTGGCATCAACGCGCTGGAAGTCGATGTGCTGGATTTGTGGCTTGAATGGGTGGGGTTGGAAATCGCGCAGCAGCACTTTTTCTACCTGACCATTAACTTCCAGATCCAGAATCGAGGAGTGGAACGCTTCTTTTTGCAGTGCGTGCCACAGAGGGTTGTGATCGATCTCGATCAACGCGGGGGCGGCTGTACCGCCATAAATAATGCCTGGTACTTTACCGTCACGACGCAGGCGGCGGCTCGCTCCGGACCCTTGCAGTGTGCGTGTGGTTGCAACAACTTTCATGTTTGACTCCATTGGGGCGCAGACCGCGACCAGCCTGCGCTATTTGCAGCTCGTTGATACCGGCGTGGGGCCGGTAACGGGCAGCTGCCAAACCCGTTATTCGTCTTGGACCGCTCAGTCAGAGAATAGTGAGCTGACCGAATCAGAGCGCACAATACGGCGAATGGTTTCAGCCATAAGCTCGGCGACGCTCAATTGGCGGATTTTTCGGCTGTTCTGACCGTCTTCGGTCAGCGGGATGGTGTCGGTCACCACCAGTTCATCGAGATCTGATTCTTCGATGCGCTGCAAGGCACCACCCGACAGCACGGCGTGTGTACAGTAAGAGACTACCTTGATCGCACCTTGCGCTTTCAGGGCAGATGCTGCTTTACACAGGGTGTTGGCTGTGTCGACCATGTCATCCATGATGACGCAGGTACGATCCTTGACATCACCGATCAGGTTCATCACCTCGGCCACGTTGGCACGAGGACGGCGCTTGTCGATGATTGCCAGGTCAACGTCCAGGCGTTTGGCCAGCGCACGGGCACGGACCACGCCGCCGACGTCAGGCGATACGACCATCAGGTTGGTGAAGTTCTGCTTCCAGACGTCGCCCAACAATACGGGGGATGCGTAGATGTTGTCCACGGGGATGTCAAAGAAGCCCTGGATTTGGTCGGCATGCAGGTCCATGGTCAGCACGCGGTCTACACCGACCACCTGCAGCATGTTGGCAACAACTTTGGCGGTGATGGCCACGCGTGATGAACGCACGCGACGGTCCTGACGGGCATAGCCAAAGTAAGGAATCACGGCGGAGATGCGGCCTGCGGAGGCGCGTTTGAGCGCATCGACCATGACCATCATTTCCATCAGGTTGTCATTGGTGGGCGCGCAGGTGGACTGGATCACGAACACGTCTTTACCACGAACGTTTTCGTTGATCTCAACCATTACTTCGCCGTCAGAGAAACGGCCAACGGTGGCCTTGCCGACGGAAATATTGAGATGTTGTGCCACCGCGGCCGCCAGTTTGGGATTGGCGTTGCCGGTGAATACCATTAGGCCATCGTTAGCCATGTTGTGCCTCGAGCGCGTATTTAAACGAAAAGGGCCAGACAAAATCTGGCCCTTTCAAGAACTGGCTGGGGAGGAAGGACTCGAACCCTCGAATGCCGGAATCAAAATCCGGTGCCTTAACCAACTTGGCGACTCCCCAAAACTTGGGCTACGCTGAACGTGAGCGCTTGGCTAACTTCACACCAAACTCAAACGCGTACCGATTGTTGTGCAAGTGATGTATCAGGTAAGGTGGTACATGTGTGCACCAGCCACTTGCCTGCGTATCGACTTGAGTCACTTTTTAAAAGTTCTTGTACCTGATGTTGAACCTGTTGCGCATCATGACTGTTATCAACGACAGCAAATACTGCACTGCCGGACCCTGTCATGCGTACAAACCACGGATCCACATCGGCCTTTGAACAAGCAACTGTTAACAGCTCACTGGCGAGTGATACTTCCTCGCATAAAAGCTTGGCGACATTTTCAAGACTGTTGCCAAACCGTTGTGATTGCTGCCAAGCCAACGAACTTGCAAAACCAAAGACCGATATTGTGACGTGCTCTTTGTCTCGTGTCAATTCGGGATGCTTAAAAATTGTTGGAGTGGGCAATGAAGCGGGAGGTTTTACAACAACCAGATGTTTGGGTGGCAACTCAATCGGGGTTATTTGTTCCCCGATCCCCTCTACAAACGCAGCGCGTCCGCACAAAAAAAACGGGACATCGGCACCCAGCGACAGGCCGATATCTGCGAGGGCCTGATCGCTGATATCCAGAGCCCATAAGGATTTGAGTGCCAGCAACACGTAGGCAGCATCGGCGCTGCCACCCCCCATGCCTGCTCCGGAAGGAATATTTTTTTTCAATTCAATCCGTGCGCCTGCGGTGGGTGCGGCCCAGGGCTTGAGCGCATGGGCGGCGCGAATGGATAAATCATCGTGCTCGGACACATCGTCGGGTCCGCCATGGCGGGTGATGCGGCCATCGGTGGTGCGGGTCACCGTCAGCTCATCAAACCAGCTGATCGGCGCAAAAATGCTTTGCAGGTTGTGGTATCCGTTCGGGCGTCGCCCCACGATATGTAAAAAGAGGTTGATTTTGGCGGGGACGTGAATCCGCAAGGTGTCGCTGCTCATGGTGGGGAGTCGGGTAACAGGTCGATGCGTCCGGCCAGCTCACCATTGTCAAAAGACAGGCGAATGCGGCGCCCCGAGACACTCCATTGCCAGCCCTCCGACAGGTTCGGCGGGGCGGTTTGTCCGGGGTGTTCAAACCAGCTGACCAGGGCTTGTGCCGGCAAACCCTGGGGAAACATCTTATCAAACAGTGATTGCCAGTTGTCAGCGTCAAAGGTCTGTCCGTCCGACAGCTTGACGGTAAACCGCTTGCCGTCGGATGTAGCCCGGGCCAGGGTAGGTCCCAGTGATGAAGTCAGCTCCAGCTCAGACCAGTTGACCGGACCCGATAACAGCCGCGTGAAGGCGTCGTCTTTGAGTTTGGGGCCCGATTGCCAGCTGTAACGGCCATTGGCGGCGTCCCGTTGTGGGGGATCGGTCTGAAGGGACGTCCAGACTGCGTTAAAGCGCCCCTCATGGCAGGACGCTGACGGCTGCGTGCAGTCTACCACCACAGGTTTGGTGCGGAGCCACGGCACATAGGCGCAGGCGTTGAGCAGCAGGGTGGATGCAATCAGCACGCCCCCGCTCAGTGCCCGGCGGGTCTTGGCGGCCCTCCGATGAAAAAACATCTCGTTCATGCGAGGTTACAGCCTGACATCCAGTCGCTTGAGTGCTTCTTTGAGCGTGTTGTTGTCCGGCTCGCGGGTGCCGACCTCTTTCCACAGGACCAAGGCTTCACCGCGCCGTCCGGTGGTCCACAACACCTCGCCCAGATGAATCGCAATTTCGTTGTCAGCCTTGATGGTGTAGGCCTTGCGCAGGGTTGACTCGGCGCGGTCGTACTGCCCTTGTTTAAATTGAACCCAGCCCATGGAGTCCATGATGTATGGATCATCTGGAGCCAGTGTCAGCGCCTTTTCGATCAGCAGCCTGGCTTCGTCCAGACGCAGGTTGCGATCGGCAAAGCTGTAGCCCAAGGCGTTGTAGGCGTGCGGATTGTCCGGACGAATCGCCATCACCTTGCGCAGGCTGGTCTCCAGAATATCCAGTTTGTTCAGACGCTCGGCGACCATGGCTTTTTCATAGAGCAGATCGGGCTGGTCAGGCAGCTGGGTCAGTACCGTGTCAAGCCGTTTGAGGGCCTTTTGATTCAAGTCCTGATCTCTGAGCACCTGTACTTCGGACAGAGCCAGTTGCACACGCTCGGCATCACTTTTTGGTTTGGCCTGGGCAATGAGTTTTTCAGCTTGCGCAAATTGTTTTTGCTTGGACAGGATGCCCGCACGACGGGTAATGACATCGGTCCTGCTCTCCCCCTCTGCCACCCGGTTCAGCCAGGCCAGGGCGTCGGGCCAATCGCGGGCCTCTTCAGCCAGTTGGCTCATCGTAAAGTAGATGGTGTTGACATCACGACCATCACCGGGCTGTCGGTTCAGCAGATATTGCTCAAAATACTGTCGGGCGGCCTCGCGATCCGGTTGCTGAGCCGCTACCAGACCCAAGGTGTGCAGCAAGCTGGCGTTTTTGGGGTCTTTGGCGAGCAGTTGTTCAAAGATATTTCTTGCCTTGGGCCATTCCCGTTCGCTGGCGTACAGGCGTCCCAAGCCCAGCTTGACGTCATCTGCCTGGGGATGTCGGGCCAGATAGGCCTCGATGGTTTTGGTCGCTTCCACGTTGTTGTTGTCGCGGGCCTGCTGGTATTGGGCCAGCGACAGGGCGGCATCGGCCGAGTCGGTCATCTGGAGGGCGCGCTGCGCATGTTCAACAGATTCATTGATCAGGCCTGCGATATGCGCCTGGCCTGCAAGTGATAATTGCGCGTCTGGATTGTTCAGGTCATTGCCAAACAAACGTTTCATCGTTTGGTAGGCGGCCAGTTTGTCGGGCGCGCGCTGCAAGATCCGTTGAATAGTCTCAAAAGGTGATGAAGCGTCCGCATCGTCGTTGCGGTTGCCCGCCCTGAGCTTTTCATCAGCGAGCCGCTCGGCCAGCCGTGGTTCGGCTTGTGCCAAATCACCTTTGGACACCAGTAAGATCGTCAGACTTTGGTTGGCTTGCGCATTGCCTGGCGTCAGCTCGCTCCAGAGCCTAGTACTTTCCAGGGCTCGATCCAGGTTTTGTTCCAGCAGGGCGATCTCGACGGCCCGTCGGGCCAGTCGGGGGTCCCGGGTTTTTTGCGCGAGTCCCAGGTAAGTTGCGTAGGCTGCTTTTGGTTGCCCGCGCTGCAGGGCTATTTCAGAGGCTAGAATCTGGTAGAGCAGGGCTTCGTCCAGATTGATCAGCGGCAGGTTGTCTTTGCTGGCAGTGGCGCTGCTGGTGTTCTCGGGGTTATCGGCAGCTGCTTGCGGGCCTGCTGCACAGGCGGCCAACACCACAGCGGAGCTGACTGCCAAGCAACGGATTGAAAACGTTAAACCTTTGAAGCGAGTCGCTAAGAGCTTCATCGCGATAATCCTGAACAAAATACAATACGAAGACACAGTGTAGAACGCCCAGCCAACAAGAACAAATCAATATGCAACCCATGAGGGGCCCGGACTTACTTTATGCCTGAATTACCTGAAGTAGAAGTAACCCGACGGGGTGTGGAAAACCGGTTTTTGGGGTGCACCCTGTTGCAATGCACCGTGCGGCAACCCCGCTTAAGATGGCCGGTGCCAGAGCAGATCGCCTTGATGTCAGGCCCTTTGCTGGCAACACACCGGCGTTCCAAGTATCTTTTCCTGACCTTTGAGGGCGGGCATGTCGTTGTGCATTTGGGGATGTCCGGCTCTTTACAAATTGTTGCCAATGACGCGCCCTGGCGTACCCACGAACATGTGGAATGGCGATTTGCCAACGGTAGTTTGCGTCTTTATGATCCACGCCGATTTGGCAGTGTGGAGTTTATTCCTCCCGATCAGCCGTGGACGGCGTATGCCCGTTTATCGCATCTGGGGCCCGAGCCGCTGACCGATGCGTTTGACGGCGATGTGTTGTTCAAGGCCACTCGCGGGCGCAAGTTGGCCATCAAACTGTTTTTGCTCAGCGGTGTTCCCGTGGTGGGCGTGGGTAATATTTACGCTTCGGAGAGTTTGTTTCGTGCGGGGATTCGTCCGGGGAAGGCCTCGGCACGTTTGACGCGCAAACAGTGCCATGACCTGGCGGCCAGTATCATCGGCGTCTTGACGGAGTCGATTGCCCGGGGCGGCTCGACGCTTAAGGATTTTGCCGGAGTCGACGGTACCCTGGGTCACTTCCAGTTGCATACGGATGTGTATGATCGCGAAGGTTTGCGGTGCAAGCGATGTGAGTCCGGTGTCATCAAGCGGGTGGTGCAAGGCCAGCGTTCCACGTTTTATTGTCCGGCCTGTCAGTACTAAGTGATTTTATCTGGGGTTCCACCACATGACTGATTTTGCACAACGCGTCGTAGCCTGGCAGCGCGAGCAGGGCCGCCATCATTTGCCTTGGCAGATGACGCGCGACCCCTATCGCATTTGGCTGTCCGAGATCATGTTGCAGCAAACCCAGGTGACTACCGTGCTGGGATATTACGCACGCTTTTTGGAGGCTTTGCCCACCGTGCGTGATTTGGCGAGTGCACCCGAGGAGCAGGTCATGTCGCTATGGGCTGGCTTGGGTTACTACACACGAGCCCGGAATTTGCATGCCTGTGCCAAGGCGGTGTGCGAGCGCTTTGGTGGCGTATTTCCTGCCGACCCCGTATTGCTCGAAAGTTTGCCGGGCATTGGCCGCTCGACCGCTGGTGCAATTGCTGCGTTTGCCTATGATGTGCGGGCCCCTATTTTGGATGGTAACGTCAAACGGGTGCTGGCTCGTCACGAGTTGATTGAGGGTGACTTGAATCGATCCGCCCTGCAAAAGGAGTTGTGGGGTCTGGCCGATAGTCTGTTGCCTGACCTCGCGGCTGATATGCCTGCCTATACCCAGGGCATGATGGATCTGGGCGCTACTTTATGCACCCGCCAGTCACCTCAGTGTTTATTGTGTCCGCTGGGTGAGACGTGTCAGGCCAAAGCCGCTGGACGGGTGGACGAGTTACCGGCACCCAAGCAAAAGATCAAACGCAGTACCGAGCAATGGGCCGTTATTTTGTACATCAATGCCGGGCAGGTGTGGGTGGAGCCTCGTCCAGTCACCGGCATTTGGGGTGGGTTGTGGATGGCGCCGATGCGCCCCGTGGAAGGCACCTGCGCTGTGCCCGGCGCTGAACCTTGGGGTGATGCGTTGGTACACGAGTTAACGCATAAGCGACTGGTATTGCAACCATGGGTGGTGGCTGCGGGGTCATCGGGCTGGCCGGCTCCAGACACAGGGCAATGGTTGCCCTGGCCATTGCAGGCGGGTGCCCCGGTGCCCGTCCCCCTGGTTAAATTCAGTGAGCGCTTTTTGCGGGAGCGACCACCATTGAGCGGTGTCTGACCAACAGGGTCTGGGCTCCGTCCGGCATGCGTGTCCTGAATCGATGCGCCAGTTGCTCAGAGACATACACGGATCGATGTTGTCCGCCGGTACAGCCCACGGCGATGGTCAGGTAGCTGCGTTGTTCGTTCAGGTAGCGTGGCAGCCACTTGCGAACAAACGCTTCAATGTCGTTGATCAACTCATCGACGCCCGGGTGGGTTTTGAAAAACGCCTGTACGTCCGCATCTCGCCCCGTTTGAAGCCGCAGGGCCTTGTCGTAATAGGGATTGGGCAAACAACGGGCATCAAACATCAGGTCGGCATCCAGAGGAACGCCGCGCTTGAAGGCAAAGGTTTCCAGAATGAGGGTCAAACTGGCCGGCTTGGCCTCGACAATTTGCTCAATCCATTGCCGCAAGGTGTTGGCCAAAATTCCAGAGGTATCGATTCGATCCCCGAGTGATTCAAGCACCGCAAGGGTTTCGCGTTCGTATTCCACGCACTCCTGGATGGTTGCCGTTTCGCCCAGGTCTGCACTGGCCGGATGCCGTCGCCGCGTTTCCGAGTATCGGGTGATCAGTGTTTCGCTGTCGGTGTCCAGGAACACCACTTTGACGTCGTGCCCACTTAAGCGAAGGGCAGAAATGTGACCGGGCAAGGCCTTCAGGTAGCGGGCCGTGCGGGCGTCGATGGCCAAGGCCACTTCTCCACGCCCGTCCTCTTCCAGGCGGTTGATCACAGGGGATAGAAAATCCGGTGGCAGGTTATCGATGCAAAAAAAACCTCGATCTTCCAGGGCCTTGAGCGCTACGGATTTACCGGAACCGGATAGCCCGGTGATCAACACGACTTTCAATGTACCCGCCCTTATTTAATGCTGCCCTTTAAGCAGTCAGACATGAATTTTTTGCGTTCGTCGCCTTTTAATTGCTTCTCGCCAGCGTCCTTGTTGCACGTCTTCATTTTATCTTGTTGTGTTGCAGGCTTTTCGGGTTTGTTTTTCAGGCAATCTGACATGAAGGCCTTGCGTTCATCGCCTTTGAGGGCCTTTTCACCCGCGTTTTTGTTGCATTCAGCCATTTTGTTTTGCTGCTTGTTGGGCGCAGCTTTGGGGGCGTCTTCTGCGAAGGTTGCTTGATGGATGCTCAACATGCCGAACAGTGCTACTGCCAATGCAATTTTTTTGCTCATTCTTGCTCTCCGAGAGTGGGGTCTTTGATGATGTCGATCGGCTCTTGCATGGCCGCCTGCTGCCGCTGCATAAAGTCCGCGAGCGTATTAATACCACGCATTTGCAAAATTGTATTGCGTACGGCGGCTTCGAGCAGCACCGCCAGGTTGCGACCCGCCGCCACGGGCAGGGTTACGGTCTGAATGGGCAGGCCCAGCACTTCCTGATATTGGGGCTCGGTGGGCAGGCGTTCCTGGATCAACTCAAGCGAGGCACGACGCATCAATTTGACGATCAGCTTGATACGCATTTTGCGGCGCACGGCAGTTTCACCAAAGATCGCCTTGATATCGAGCAAGCCCAGCCCGCGAACCTCTAGCAGGTTACGAATCAGCTCGGGGCAGCGACCTTCGATGTAGTTGGGCGCTACCCGCGAGAACTCCACCACATCGTCGGCCACCAAACCATGGCCTCGGGAGATCAGTTCCAGGCCCAGTTCACTTTTACCCAGTCCGGAGTCGCCACAAATGAGTACGCCTAAGCCCAGCACATCCATGAATACGCCATGCATGGTGCAGGTGGGGGCCAACCACTTGTTAATGTAGACCCGCAAAAAGTCGATGATCTGCGCGGCCGATACGGGCGTGGTCAGCAGCGGAATACCATGTTTGTTGCATGACTCCACCAGCTCAGGCAAGGGTGTAAACCCCTCTGCCACAATGATTGCCGGTGGCTGACCTTCCATCATTTTCTGGTTTTGATGACCGCGCCGTGCTGGGTCAATGCGGGTGTAGTACTCCACCTCTTGCCGGCCAAATACCTGGATACGGCTTGGGTGAATCAAATTGAGGTGACCCACAAGGTCGGATGAAGCGAAACACTCTAGATCAATCACGCGGCTGCCGCCGTCAAAGCCGGCAATCCACTGAAGATGAAGGCGCTCCCGGTTACTTTCTATGAGTTCTCGGAGAGTTTTCACGCGTTATAAGCAACTTTATCAAGCTGGTGTGTAAGGGACCCAGGTCGATATTAGCTTATGAACCTCGTTTGCGTCTGTGGTTTGGAGCAGCAGCCCGCGGAAATTTTTGTCCGACAGCATTTGCGCCAGTTCAGACAAAATATCCAGGTGATGTTGTGTGGCGTTCTCGGGCACCAGAAGAAACATCAACAGTTTGACGGACTGGCCGTCGGGGGCGTCAAAAGGGATGGGGTCTACCACACGCAACAGTGCGGCCACCGGGTCTTTGAGCCCTTTGATCCGCCCGTGGGGGACGGCTACCTGTTGACCCAAACCGGTTGAGCCCAGTCGCTCCCGGGCAAACAGACTGTCAAATACCTTCGCCCGGGCAATGCCCTGGTTATTTTCGAACAGCAGGCCCGCTTGTTCAAACACGCGTTTTTTGCTGGTGACAGCAACGTCCAGCGCGACATTGGCAGGAGGCAGTAGTTTGGCGATCAGATTCATCGCAAAAGTTAAGGGTTTCGGCGAGGCGGATTATACGCCCGTATTTGACAAAAAGCGGAGCACCTTGTTGAGTGACTCCGCTTTAGTGGTTGAATAACGACTTACCCGTTGAAATTACTCAGTAATTTCCTGATGTTTGTGTGAAACATGGGCGTGATTCTGGGTTTTGTCTTTGTGTCTGAGCACCTGACGGTCTATCTTGTCAGACAACAGGTCGATGGCAGCGTAGAGATTTTCATCGGTCGCTTCTGCGTGAATATCTTTCCCTCGAACATGCAGGGTGACTTCGGCTTTTTGAATCAGTTTTTCCACCGAGAGGGTGACCGAGGCATCAATCACATGGTCAAAGTGCCTGACAACACGCGCCAGTTTGTCATTGACGTAGGTTTTGATCGCTGGTGTAACTTCCAGGTGATGGCCGGTGATATTCAAATTCATAAAGCTCTCCTTTACTATGACGCGCAGCCGTCTGGTCTTTTCCTGGACTAGAGCGACTTGCGCAAACTGACCGGTGCAATCCGCAAGGATTCCCGATACTTGGCTACTGTGCGTCGTGCGACGACAATACCCTGTTGACCGAGCAGGTCTGCAATTTGGCTGTCTGAGAGTGGATGCTTGGAGTCCTCCGCACTGATAATTTGCTTGATCAGGGCACGGATGGCTGTGCTGGATGCCGAGCCGCCCGAGTCGGTAGAAACATGACTGCCGAAGAAATACTTTAGCTCAAAAATACCAAAAGGGGTCAACATAAATTTTTGGTTGGTCACCCGGGAGACGGTTGACTCGTGTAATCCCAACTGGTCTGCGATCTCGCGCAGCACCAAGGGTTGCATGGCAATTTCGCCGTGGCTGAAAAACCCTTGCTGACGTTCCACAATGGCTTGCGATACCCGCAAAATGGTCTCAAACCGTTGCTGGACGTTCTTGACCAGCCAACGCGCTTCCTGCAATTGTGCCGATAACTGGCTGCCGCTTTGGCCCCGCTGGGATTTTAAAATCTGCGCATACATCTCGTTGATGCGCAGTTTGGGCATCACCTCGGCATTGAGGGTGGCCACCCATCGCCCTTTGTTCTTTTTAATCAATACATCGGGAATGACGTAGTCGTCGCTGCCCGCGTTGTATTTGGCACCCGGAAAGGGGTCCAGCGAACGAATCATCTGCTGGGCCAGCTTGAGTTGTTCATCGGTGGCGTTCAGCAGTTTTTTGAGTTTCGGGAACTCACGTTGGGCCAACAACTCCAGGTAACGGTCCACAATCGCCAACGCGATTTCGAACACCGGGTCCGAAGGGTCCAGATCCTCGCGAGCCATCATCTGCAGGCGCAGACATTCGGAGGCGTTGCGGGCACCAATGCCGGGTGGGTCGAAGCTTTGCAGCAAACGCAGCGCGGTGTAGAGCTCTTCGGGCTCGACATCCAGATCAATCGGTAATGTGGTGTATATGTCCTCAAGTTCGAGGTTCAGGTAGCCATCGTCGCTTAAAGAGTCGATAAGTAGCGTGATCAGGCCTCGGTCGCGGATGGAGCATCCACTCAGGCGCAGTTGTTCTAGCAGGTGCTCTTTGAGGTCGGTCTGGGGGCCAGCCAACTGCTGGCTTACCTTTTCATCATCACCGCCATCGTTGTTGCGGGTGTCATCCTGCCAGTCGTTACCCCAATTCTCGGTGCTAAAATCCTGTAGGTCGGGGCTGTCGCCCATACCCAGCTCGGCGGTGGTGTTGTCTTGGGTACTCGATGCCGTTTCGCTGCCCGAGCTGTCACCTGCGCCCGGACCGCGGTCCTGAATCACAGTATCACCCACCAGCCGCATGGAGTTTAATGACGGGTCTTCCAGACGTTCGAGCAGCGGGTTGTCGGCCAGGGCCTGTTCAATTTCCTGAGCCAGTTCAAGCGTAGACAACTGCAGCAATCGGATGGATTGCTGCAACTGCGGTGTCAGCGTTAAGTGCTGAGATAGCTTGATTTGTAGGGACTGTCGCATGATTCAGATGGTTCGCTTTACATCTTGAAGTGTTCGCCCAGGTAGACCCTGCGAACGGCTTCATTTTGAACAATCTGCTCCGGGTGGCCTGAGGCCAGAACCTTGCCGCTGCTGATGATGTAAGCACGGTCGCAAATGCCGAGGGTTTCACGCACATTATGATCGGTGATCAGAACCCCGATGCCGCGTGATTTCAGGTATTTAACAATCTTTTGAATTTCCAGCACTGCAATGGGATCAACCCCGGCAAATGGCTCGTCCAGCAAAATAAACCGGGGGTTGGTGGCCAAAGCGCGCGCAATTTCGAGTCGCCGCCGCTCACCGCCCGATAGCGAGGGCGCCGGTGAGGTTCGCAGATGGGCTATCTGCAATTCCTGCAGCAGCCGTTCGAGGTGTTCCTTGATCATCAAGCCGTCTTTGGGCGGGTTGATTTCCAGCACGGCCTGAATGTTTTCTTCAACCGTCATCCGGCGAAACACCGACGCTTCTTGAGGCAGGTAAGACAAGCCCTGCTGCGCCCGCTGGTGAATAGGCTGGCGGGTCACATCTTTCCCGTCGAGCACAATACGCCCGCTGTCCGCAGGGACCAGCCCCACGATCATGTAAAAGCAGGTGGTTTTGCCCGCACCATTGGGGCCCAGCAAGCCAATGACTTCACCCGTATCGACATGCAAGGACACTTGCTCGATCACGGTCCGCGAGCCGTACGCTTTTTTCAGGGAGTCAGCTTGCAGGCGGGGACCGCCAGTGAGTGAGCCTATGGACATGGTGTTTTCCTGACTGCGGTCTTGGCTCGCGCCCATCAACGGCCACCGTCCGGTTGCGCTGACTTAAACTCAGGGCTGGCCTTGAGCGGGGACGCGGGGCTTTTGTCGGGCGTCTCCGCTGCGACGGCACCTTTAGGTTGAATCACCGCCTTGACTCGCCCACCAGGGGTACCGGCGTTTTGTGCATCGGTTGATACCGTGAAAAATTCCGTGCGCTGCAAGTACGTGATGGTGTCGCCTTTGACTTCGTCAGTTACCTGGGTGCCATTGAGTTTTTTCAGGATGGCTTTTTTCTGAAACACCACGGTTTCGGTTTTACCGTCGTAATCAATCCGCTCGCCAGCGCCATCGATGTATTGTTCGCCAGGCCCTTCACGCCGCTGGCGGAATGTGGCGGGTTTTCCCTCTGCAACACCGGTCTGAAAGCCTTCGGGCGTTTGACGCACCGTGAGTTTGTCGCCCCGCAAGACGATGGACCCTTTGACCAGCAGAACGTTGCCTGTGAATACATTGACTTGCTGCAAGTCGTCGTAGGTCATTTTGTCGGCCTCAACCGTAGTGGGGGCCTGCTTGTCGCCCTCGATGGCATCAGCGGGGCTGATCTGCATCATCAGCAGCGCCAGGACGGCTCCGAGCGAATATCTCATGGTGTGGCTCCTGCATTGGCCTTGGTGTCGATGATCATCTTGACGCGCCCATTGGCTTGCATCACGCCTTCCAGATTATTGACCCGCATGGTTTGAGAGGTGATGTGTGTGCCCAAGCCGCGCTGTACATCGGCTCCTTCGGGCATCCATGCCACCTGGTTGTCGGTGTCCATGTCCAGTCGCTGGGTTTTAACCACAGTCACTTCGCCCGTGGGAGGTTCACGACGTACCTGCACATTGGCGGTCATCAATAACTGACCGGTCTGGTTGCTGTAGGTTCCGGTGTCCGACCAGGCTTGCAAATGCGGGCCGCCACTTAATTCGTTGTCAAAGCGTGGGCTCGTCACAGTCACGGTGTCCAGGTTGGGTATATGTTCGATTCGTTTGCCATGCAACTCGGATCGTTTAGTGTCTTGGAGCGATACACGCTTGAGCGTGAAGTTTTCAATAAAATAATCGGGGGTGGTCTGGCTGCCCTTGGGGGCGTCGCTCCAGCCTTGCAGCCCGGTCAACCAGGCCAGCCAATAGGAGCCGCCTGCCAACAAGGCGGTCAGCAGCAGTGGGACCGCGCCGGTCAGCCATTGCGAGGCCCGACCGTTTATCCCTGCCATGGTTTAACCCCCCGGGGGTGATGTGTACAAATGAAGTCGCACAGTTCGCGGGCGGCCCCATTGCCCGCAGCACGCTGTGCTACCCAATGGGCTTGTGCACGCAAGCGCAAGGGAGCTGTGCTGGTGGTCGCTGCCAGTCCGACCTGCTGGAGCGCAGGAAAATCCGGCCAATCATCACCAAAAAATCCGCACTGCTCCCACGTTAACCCCAACTGCTGACGTAGGCCATCCATGGCCTGCAGCTTGTTTTTACAGCCCTGAATAACATGCGGAATTTTCAGATCATTGGCCCGGCGCTCCACAATCTGACTGCTGCGAGCGGTAATCCAGGCGATCACAATCCCGCTGTCGGCCAAAAAGCGCAG
>DAITMV010000035.1:0-19960 GCA_036834985.1 Burkholderiaceae bacterium
TCCTGGCGCTGTGTGTGGCCAGTAGCGTGCTGGCCATTCAGTTTGCTCTGGACGGGGCATTGTTTTGGTGGCTGTTGCTGGCATTGGCCTTGGGTATGTCGATACTCAGCCTGCTGGGAGCCGTTTTTTCGGCGATGACGCTGATGGCCCGACAGGGCACTTTGGTGGTGTATCTGCTGGCCTTGCCGCTTTTTGTTCCGGTGCTGATTTTTGGCAGTGCCATCACCCATGCGGTGAGGGACGGGTTCAGTCCGATGAGTTCGGTCGGCGTTCTGTGTGCCCTGCTGGTCTTTTGTCTGATGGTAATTCCCGTGATGACGGGTCGATTGTTGTCATGGATGTTGGAATAAACATGAATACAGTGAGTATTCGGCAGCTCAGTGCTGCCCCGGTATTTTTCAGGTTCAGCGAGGTGATGCAGCGCATCCTGTTTCCAGTGGGTTTGCTGATCAGCGTGCTCGGTGTGGCCTATGCCTTGCTGGGAGTGCCCGTCGATGCAGAGCAGGGGGAGGTCTATCGCATCATTTATCTGCATGTGCCAGCGGCCTGGATGTCCATGTTTCTATACCTGGTGGCCGCGCTGTACGCAGGGATGTATTGGATCTGGGGAACTGATGTGTCAGCCTCTATGATGCGTGCCTTTTTACCTACCGGCGCCTGGATGACTGCGCTGGCGCTGATCACAGGCTCGTTGTGGGGTAAACCGACCTGGGGCACCTACTGGGTGTGGGATGCGCGACTGACGTCCGAGCTGTTATTGCTGTTTATCTACCTGGGTCTGATTGCCCTGCAAAACATGATGGACGACGACAGCAAGGTGGATCGAATCCTGGCGGTGGGCATCGTGATTGGCGTGGTGAACATTCCACTGATTTATGTGTCTGTGATTTACTGGAATACGCTGCATCAGGGCATGTCGATGGGTGCTCCCGGCGCATCGCGTATGGCACCGGATATGAAATGGACCCTGTTGGCCTGTGTGATGGGGTTTTGGTTGTTGTGCGCCAGCAATGTGCTGTACCGCGCCCGTCTGCTGATTGTTGAACGATGCGCGCACGCTGGATGGGTAAAAGAGATCAAGCTATGAGTCATTGGCAAGCCGTTTTGCTCAGCCTGTTGCTGACTGTGATTGTGTTTGTATGGGATCGCCTTGGCGAGCGCAGCCGCGTCAAGCGTGTGCAACGCTTGATTCGCCGGTCTCACAAAGATGCACGCCTTGTCGGTGATGCGTCGACCGTTTCTGCAGAGGTTAAATCATCATGATGAATCCCACCCGTAAAAAACGCCTGATGTGGCTGGCGGCCGCATTGCTGGCTGCTGGAGCCGTCGGGTTTGCGGTGGTCAGGGCTTTCAACGAGAACCTCGTGTTCTTTTTTACTCCGACCCAGTTGGCCAATCAGGAGGTGCCGCAGGGACGTTCCTATCGCCTGGGCGGTATGGTGGAGAAGGGCAGCCTGAAAAAGGAGCCCGGTACCTTACGAATCAATTTTGTGGTGACTGACATGCAACATTCGGTCCCCGTCACATACTCAGGCGTGGCGCCTGATTTATTCAAGGAAGGCAAGGGGGTTGTGGCAGAAGGTCGATTTGAGAATGGTGTTTTTGTGGCCAAGGAAATTCTGGCTAAACACGATGAAAACTACATGCCACCTGGAGTTAAAAAATGATCGCAGAATGGGGGCAGTGGCTATTGTGTATGGCCTTGGGTTTGAGCGCGGTGTCTGGCGTGTATGTGATGTGGGCGGTACGCGGCCAGCAACAGATCGCAGGCGCGCAGCTGCCAGTATTGACAAGAGCCATGGCCGGTACCGCGATGTTGGTTTTTATCCTTGTGTTGTTGGCTTTTGCGGCCCTGATTCATGGCTTTTTGGCCAATGACTTTTCCATCAAAAATGTGGCAGAAAACTCCAACTCCCTGTTGCCTGCACAATTTCGCTTTGCGGCCAGTTGGGGCTCGCACGAAGGGTCAATGTTGTTGTGGGTCTTGATGCTCTCGGGGTGGACTGCGGCGGTTGCGATGTTGTCCGGGCACTTGGCCGATCGCTTCCGTGTTCGAGTGATGGCCGTGCTGGCCGTGATCACCGCCACTTTTTTTCTGTTTTTTATCACCGCATCGAACCCGTTTGATCGTCTGTTACCCATGCCTGACGAAGGCCGCGACTTAAACCCCCTGTTGCAGGATTGGGTGATGATCATTCACCCACCCATGCTCTACATGGGTTACGTGGGCTTTGCGGTCAGCTTTGCCTTTGCTATGGCAGCCTTGATGGAAGGGCGTCTGGACGCCACGTGGGCGCGCTGGTCCCGGCCCTGGGCCAATGCAGCGTGGTCCTTCCTGACGGTGGGTATTTTGTTGGGCAGCTGGTGGGCGTATCGTGAGCTGGGTTGGGGGGGCTGGTGGTTTTGGGATCCTGTGGAAAATGCGTCGTTGATGCCGTGGCTCGCTGGCACTGCGCTGATTCACTCCCTGGCCGTGACCGATAAACGCGACACCCTGAAAAGCTGGACGGTGTTGCTGGCGCTGACGGCCTTTGCCTTGTCCTTGCTGGGGACGTTCCTTGTCCGCTCGGGCGTCTTGACGTCAGTGCATGCCTTTGCAACGGATCCGAAGCGCGGAATTTTCATCCTCGCCCTGCTGATGTTTGTAATCGGCAGCTCATACATTCTGTACGCACTTCGCACCCGGGAAGTGGGTATGGGTGGGGGATTTAGCGTGACCTCCCGCGAGGCGCTGCTGCTGTCCAACAATGTGCTGATGAGCGCGTCTTTGGCGGCGGTGATGCTGGGTACTTTGTATCCGCTGACGGTTGAGGTATTGGCTGGACGAAAAATGTCTGTCGGCCCACCGTATTTTGAAGCGGTGTTTGCCCCCCTGTTGCTGCCGGCCGTGTGGCTGATGGCAGTCGGGCCAGTTAGCCGCTGGCGAGCCATGACGGGCAAGGAGTTGCTCAAGGCCTTGTTGTTGCCGGTGGGCTTGGCCTTGCTGGTATCCCTTGCCGTGTTTTTTATCAAAGGAAAGGCTGGAGTGTGGTTTTTGGCAGGAATGACAGCCGCTGTCGGACTGGCCGCAGCCACGGTAGAACACGCCTGGCGTCAATTGGGACAATTGAAAGCGCGAGAGCCTCATTCTGCCTTGACCTACCGCGCGGGTCGTTTGGGCTTGTCATACTGGGGTATGGTGATCGCGCATGTGGGCGTTGCTGCGTTTGTCGCTGGCGTCACACTGGTAAAAACCTATCAGGACGAACGGGATATCCTCATGCGTCCCGGCGATACAGAGCTGATCTCTGGTTGGCGCGTTACTTTCATCGGCGTAGATAACCTGAAGGGCCCTAACTACATCGCGGCGCATGGTGTATTTGAATTGACCAGCGGTGACGGCAAAACCATTCAATTGCTCGAGCCTGAAAAGCGCCGTTATGTGGCCAGTGGTCAGGTGATGACCGAAGCCGCCATTGACTCGGGGCTGCTGCGTGATGTCTATATTTCACTGGGTGAACCGCAGGAAGAGATGCGCGAGGCAAAGCCGGAGAACCAGGCCTGGGGGGTGCGCATCTATGTCAAACCGTTTATCAACTGGATCTGGTTGGGTTGTCTGATGATGGCCTTGGGCGGTGCCGTCACGGTGTTTGACCGCCGCTACCGTACCTCTGCAGCGATCAAGGTGGCAAAGGTGTCGGCATGAAGCGAATCAATTGGCGTCTGATATTGCCGTTGCTGGTGCTGGTAGCGCTGGCATTGCTCTTTATGCGGGGCCTGTGGCTTGATCCCAAAAAACTTCCATCTACCCGTGTAGGGCAGGCGGCGCCAGCGTTCAGTCTGCCTGATTTATACAGCACCGCCCCGGTGGTCCACACCCCGGACGAACTGAAGGGCAAAGTGTGGCTGCTTAACGTATTTGCCTCCTGGTGCAGCGCGTGTGTCACAGAGCATCCGGTGTGGTTGGAGTTTGCCCGGCAAACGGGTATCCCGGTGATTGGCCTTGCCTATAAGGATGATACCCAGGCCACCAAGGACTGGCTGGCCGAGCGTGGCAACCCTTACCGCTGGATTGCCGTGGACCGGGATGGCCGTGTCGCCATCAATTACGGTGTGTATGGTGTGCCTGAGACCTTTTTGATAGATACCAAAGGTGTGATTCGGTACCGCCATGTGGGGCCCGTGGATAACCAGTTTTTTCAGGAACAGGTCAGGCCTGTCGTGATGGAGGCTGTCAGTGATGGACAACGCTGAATCTACCCGTACCCAAACCGTCGCTGCCGTACCAGCTCCCATGCCCACTGCGCCTGCGGTTGATGAGGCCCGGTTAAAGGATCTGGCGTCCGAGTTGCGGTGTCTGGTGTGTCAAAACCAGTCGATCGCAGACTCAACCGCCGGCTTGGCGCTGGATCTTAAAAACCAGATTGTTGAGCAAATGCAGGCCGGTAAAAATGACCAGCAGATCAAGCAGTATATGGTCGAGCGGTATGGCGAATTTGTGCTGTACAAACCAGCGGTGAGCTGGGGTAATGCGCTGTTATGGGCCGGACCTTTTGTACTGTTGGTCGTGTTTGCGGTGATGGCTCGACTCTGGTGGAAAAAGATATCGCTGGCTGCCCGGGCCAAGGCCTCTGCACCTGCCCCACAAACAGGTACCCGATCTGATCAGAACGATCCGGAAGCGCTGTATCAACGCTGGAAAAATACCTCCGACCCGTCAAAAAAGTAAGCGCTCACACCGGACAAGCAACTGTCCGGCGTAAGCGCTGCTGTGACTTACTGCGCGGCCGTCAAGCGTGTCGAGACGACTTTTTGCTGCACGATCTCCGATGTTTCAAACGGCAAACGTTGCCACTGCTTCTGTGAATACACCTTGGTGTAGTTGTCATAGTAGGGGCTGGCGGGGTCGGTGGACAGCGAGTAGGTCAGCATGGCCTCTGCGATGGGGCGTGGGTTGTCACCTTGCGTCCATGTCACGGTCTGAATGTAGCTGTTGCCAAACTCTACCTTGTAGCCGTCTTTACTCAGCGGCGGCGTCGACACCACGGTAAATGCACCTTCATTGTCGGTCCCCCCGAAAATCGGAATTCTCGAGTTGATGTGGACGCCGGAGCTTTGTACCTTGTCAAACGACTGATTCATGGGTATGCCGGCGGCGTTGATCGCCGTAATGGCATCTGCAAAGGCCAGATAAATCGACGGATTGACCGGGTTCAAATCACGTGGTGTGGTGTAGGGCTCGTTGGCATTAAACGTCGTGGTCCACAACACGGGTAGTTGGGAAGGAGGTGCAATCGGCAAGCCGCCTGGGTTGGTGCTGGCACGCTGCCAGAATTCACGCCACACGTGCGCACCCACCGAGTTCAGGTTGGCGCGACGATCCCAGTTTTTCAACACATCACAGGCTGCTTGGGTTTGTACCGGGCTGCCTTGGCTGTTGATCAGCGCAGGCAGTTTACAAATGGTGTTGACTACCGTATCTCGTGCCAGATCGGCCGACAAAATTTGACTCGAAAGCGCAATTTGTTGCAGGTTGCTCATGTTGAACTTGTTGCCGGGCAACCCGTCTGTTCCGGCCAGTCGGCGCTCTGCCTGCAAAATACACTGACGGGTTCGAAGGCTGCGCGGGGTCTTTTCATCGCCGATAATCCGCGCATAGCCTGTAACTGGCTGCGCTGGGTTGGTCAGCCAGTAGCTGTCGTTGCAGTTGTGAACGTAGTCATCACGAATCAGCGTGGGCAGGTGGCTGGCACCAAAAATGCCGGGCGCTGGAGCATCTGGATCATTGCCCCATTCACAAGACGCTTTAGACCCATCTAGTACCGGCAAGCCTGGTGCGATCTGGCTTAACACGGTGGCAATCGGTTGGGACTGGCAGGCTTTAACCTTGCTATCCGGCACGTTAGGTACCACGGTGATGTCACCATAGTAGGCGGGTTGGCCCGGGCCTGAGGCCACGGTGTTGACCCAAGGTACACCCAGAACCTCCTTATGAATCTTGATGAAGTCTGTGAGGTTGGCGGCCTGGTTCCAACGGGCAAACTGGTTGATCAGGCGATCGTTTTCCAGGTTGGCATCACGCATGGTGTAGGCAATCGCATTGTTCCAGCCCAATACGGGTACGCCGCTGGCCGACAGCGTAATCATCGGGCCAAAATGCGATTTGTACAGGGTACGGGTCATGGTTTTGAGGCTGCCATCCGGGTTTTTGACCTGAATGCTTAACGGCACTTTGGTCATGTCGCGGTATTTGCCCTCGTACTTGTATTGGGTGGGGTTTTGAGGGTTCACTTGCAACTGGTAAAACGTAAAACGATAGGCTGTTGATACTGTGTGGCTCCATGCCACGTTCTGGTTAAACCCGATCAGTACCGCTGGCACACCATACAGGCCAACACCCATGATGTCGATTTTCCCGGGGATGGTCATGTGCGACAGATACAGACGTTCCGTGCCTTTCCATGGGAAGTGTGGATTGCCATAGATCATGGACTGACCGCTCTCGGTGCCCTTGCTGCCAAAGCCGTACATATTGCTGCCGAACTGATCATGCGTTTGCAGGCTGGCCAAGGGGTTGGGGCCGCTCTTTAACGCCTTGGCCATCATGAGCGGTGTCGGTGGCTTGCTGGAAACGCCGTGTCGACCCGCAGGTGTCACGGGCGCCTGTCCAACCAGCGGCAAGGCGCCGGGCGGTTGGGCATTACCGATTTCCTTGACAAAGACCGATGAGCTGGCCAGTACTGATAAGCGCACGAAGCGACGGTACATGTCCGCAGCCGTGATCGGTTGCAGCCACTGACCGTTGGCACACGCCTGGTGCCGACCTGGATAGGCTCCGCTTTTAAGTTCACTGATGTAGCGGTTAAAGCCATCCACGTAGCCTGCCACAACGTTCTGGTAGTCTGGCAAAGTTTTATCGCGGGTTTTTTGCCATACGCTGTCGGTCAGGATGCTTTTCCAGAAAAAGTCGCTGCTGACGTTGTCTGCCACCGAATCGTTGGCTTCGATTTTGTAGGTGCCGTCCGGCCCGAAGTAGCGTGAGCGCTCGCCCCGTATGGTCACCAGGTCGTCCAGGAAAACACACAGGTTATCTTCTGCAAATGCGTATCCCAAGCCATAACCCATACTGCCAAAATCCTTGGCATTGATGTGAGGGACCCCCAAGCCGGTGCGGGTCAACTGCACATCATATTTGAGCGGCGTGCTGGACGTTTGCGTATCGCCGCTGCCGCCATTACTGCTTCCGTTATTGCCGGTATTACCCGTATTGCTATTGCTACCGGTGTTGTTGCCGATAGTGCTATTGGTGCCGGAGTTTGTGTTGGTATTGGTGCCGGGGTTGCTGCTGCCGGCGTCGGCTGCGTTGACATTGCTGGCGCTAACCCCGGTGCTGTTATCTCCACCGCAGCCTGCGACCGATAGTCCCAGTGCGGTATGGATGGCTGTGGCGAGTATCCACGCCGAGCGTGTGCGTATTGCGATCACTGTCCGTCTCCCCATTGATTGGTTTATTCTTACTTTTTTCTGTTATTTGTACACAGAAATGTAAAAAATGGATTCGACAGTGGTGGGGGGGAGCCCTTGCGCCTTTGGACGCAAGGGCCGGTGGCTTACCAAGGGCCGGTGGCTTACCAAGGGCCGGTGGCTTACTTTAGTGGCTTGTAGCGAATTCGTTTGGGTTTGGCGCCTTCTTCGCCCAAGCGTTTGCGCTTGTCAGCTTCATATTCCTGATAATTGCCGTCAAAGAATGTCCAATGGGAGTCTCCTTCGCAAGCCAGTATATGGGTTGCAATACGGTCAAGGAACCAGCGATCGTGGCTGATCACCATCACGCTACCGGCAAATTCGAGCAGGGCGTCCTCAAGTGCACGGAGCGTTTCAACGTCCAGATCATTGGACGGTTCGTCCAGCAGCAATACGTTGCCGCCCGAGAGCAGCGTTTTGGCCAGATGCAGGCGGCCACGCTCACCCCCGGAGAGGTTGCCAACAATCTTTTGCTGGTCACCCCCTTTGAAGTTAAAGCGGCCCAGATAGGCCCGCGAGCCCATCTCGAACTTGCCCACGGTGAGGATATCCGCACCGTCGGACACCGCCTCGAATACGGTTTTTCCGTTCTCCAGCGAGTCGCGGTTTTGATCCACAAACGCGAGCTTAACCGTTGAACCAATTTTGACAGTTCCCGAGTCAGGCTGCTCTTTGCCTGCGATGAGTTTGAACAGGGTTGATTTACCTGCGCCGTTCGGACCAATGATACCCACGATGGCTCCGGCGGGGACTTTGAAACTCAGGTTGTCGATCAACAGGCGATCGCCAAAAGCCTTGCTGACGTTTTCAAACTCGATGACTTCGTTACCCAGACGTTCGGCAAAGGGAATGAAGATCTCTTGTGTTTCGTTGCGCTTTTGGTATTCGTAGGACGACAGCTCCTCAAACCGGGCAATACGCGCCTTAGACTTGGCCTGACGCCCCTTGGCGTTTTGGCGGACCCACTCCAATTCCTTTTTCAGGGCTTTTTGGCGAGCGCTTTCGGAAGATTCTTCCTGTTTTAAGCGGTCTTCCTTTTGCTCCAGCCAGGAGCTGTAATTGCCTTTCCAGGGGATGCCATGGCCGCGGTCCAGTTCGAGAATCCACTCGGCCGCGTTGTCCAGGAAGTAACGGTCGTGAGTCACAGCCACCACGGTTCCGGGGAATTTGGCCAAAAACTGTTCCAGCCAGTCAACGGACTCCGCGTCCAGGTGGTTGGTGGGTTCGTCCAGCAACAACATGTCCGGCTTGGAGAGCAAAAGACGACACAGGGCAACACGGCGTTTTTCACCTCCTGACAGGTTGCCGACAATCGCATCCCACGGTGGCAAGCGAAGTGAGTCGGCGGCGATTTCCAGCATGTGATCGACATCGTTGCCAGCCGCCGAAATGATGGCTTCGTAGCGGGCCTGCTCTTCGGCGAGTTTGTCGAAGTCGGCGTCTGGCTCGGCGTAGGCGGCGTAAATCTCTTCCAGTTTTTGTTTGGCGACCATGACATCGCCCAAGCCGCTTTCCACCGCCTGGCGCACGGTGTGGGCTGGATCAAGCTCCGGCTCCTGAGGCAGGTAGCCGATCTTGATATTGGGCATGGGGATGGCTTCGCCCTCAATGTCCTTGTCCACGCCCGCCATGATTTTGAGCACGGTGGATTTACCCGAACCGTTCAAACCAAGTACGCCGATTTTGGCGCCGGGGAAAAAGCTCAGGGAAATGTCTTTGAGGATTTGACGCTTGGGCGGGACAATTTTGCCCACGCGGTGCATGGAATATACGTATTGAGCCATGAGGTTGTCGTGATCGCTTGTTGAGTAGGTTGCTGTTTATTTGGCTGGGGATAGTGTGGGATCGAGGTTCTCGCGCTCATCAAAGACGAAGCATCCCCCTGTGTAATGATCGCCGCCCACAGTTTCAAAATATTTCAGGATGCCTCCGTCGAGCTGATAGACCCGCTCAAAACCGGTTTCTTTCATCAGGATAGCCGCTTTTTCGCATCGGATGCCACCGGTACAAAAGGTAACGACCGTTTTGCCATCGAACTCATGTGCTTTTTGTTCAATGATGTCGGGAAACTCACTGAATTTGTCGATCCGGTAATCGATGCAGTCATTGAAGGTACCGTAGTCCACCTCGAAGGCGTTGCGGGTGTCCATCAGCACTACCGGGCGGCCTTCATCGTCGTGGCCCTGTTCAAGCCAGGTTTTAAGCGTCGGGGCCGGTACCGAGGGGGCACGGCCTTCCTCGGGCTTGATGAGCGGGCGCTTCATGGTGATGATTTCTTTTTTCTTTTTGACCCACATCTTTTTAAACGGCTGCTCAACCGAGAGTGATTCTTTGGGTTCAAGGTCGGCAAAGCGCGGATCAGCCTTCAGTTCGCTGACAATGGCATCAATGGCCTGGCGGCTACCCGCCAAAAAAATGTTGATGCCTTCGGGGGCGATCAAAACGGTGCCTTTGAGCCCCAATTGGTCACATCGGGCCTTCAGATGCTCGCGTAAGGGATCGATGTCGGTGATGGTCACAAATTTGTAGACCGAGATGTTTACAACTGCTGGGTTCATGCTGGCTGACAATGGCCTCAAAAGTGCCGCTGGTGGTCCTGAAAATCAACCCATTAGTATGCCACTAGCGGGCCATCTATCAAACAATCTCGTCTATGATGATCGCTCAAAATGTATCACTGACAAACACCTTTTAGCCTTGACTCGTCTGGATCATGAACAACCCCATCGAACCGGCTGCGCTTGAGCAGCTTTTTACGGCAGCGCGCACCGCTTATTTTTGGCAGGACAAACCTGTCTCTGACCGCCTGCTCAAAGATCTGTATGAACTGTGCCGCTGGGCACCGACGGGTGCCAATACCAATCCCATGCGTGTGCTGTTTGTCACCAGCCCGCAGGCCAAGCAGCGTCTCAAACCCTGCATGGCAGAGGGCAATGTCGAAAAAACCATGTCGGCACCGGTCACCGCCATTGTGGCGGAAGATCATGAGTTTTATGAGCATTTGCCTGTGCTGATGCCTCATGTGGATGCGCGTGCCTGGTTTGCCGGAAACCCGCAGGCCATTGCGTCCGGGGCCAGCTACAACACCACCTTGCAGGCGGCGTATTTGATTATGGCCGCGAGGGCGTTGGGGCTCGATTGTGGTCCGATGGCCGGTTTTGACAAGGCGCGTGTGGACGCAGAGTTTTTTACGGGAACCACTTACCAATCGAATGTGATTATCAATTTGGGTTACGCGGATCGGGAGAAGGGGTTTCTCCGCAATCCGCGTTTGTCATTCGAGCAGGCGTGTCAGATCATTTGATTCCCCATGCCTTGGGCTCACCTGGCAGCGGCTGGTTTATGCCCACACGGCCGGTAATTGCGACGCGTAAGTTTGACGCTCTTTGGAGGCTTCTCCAAGCAAGGCTAAGCCGTGCAAGCTGCCATCCGCTTTTTTGAACAGAGCCCGCAAGCCGTTTTCGATCGGTTCAATATGCCACTGGCCGTCATCCGGATTGGCGGGGGCTGACACCACGGCAGCGCAGGCGGGGGTTTTAACCATCACTGGCATGGCGGGAAAGGCAATCGCCGTTGGGGTGCCCGCCAACGTCTGCGCCATGGCGCGAGCGGCTTGCATCACCGGCAGAATATAGGGCAGCACCAAACCTTGGCCAGTGTCTCCGTATTCGGCACAGTCGCCCAGAGCGTAAATGTTCGGCACATTGGTTTGCCCCTGTTTGTTAACGATGATGCCACGATGGGTCGCAATGCCGTTGTCTTTGGCCAAGGCCGTACGGGGGTGCAGTCCCACTGCTGACAGGACAATATTCGCAGCAACCGTGTCGCCGTGGTTATCGGTCACAAGGTATTGGTCAGGGCTTGTTTTTTCAACGGATTGGGCACTTGTCTGCAGTTTCCATTGAACGCCCGCACGGGTAAGGCCTTCCTTCATGTATTCGCCAGCAGCCGGTGGCAGGAGTCGCCCCAAAGGCAGGGGGGCGATGTCATACACGGTGACCTCGTGCCCGGCGGCCAGAATGTCGTTGGCAAATTCGCAACCAATCAAACCGGCTCCTAAAATGGCCACTTTGGCCTGATCACCCAAGGTGTCCAGACGCTCACGGAAGCGGGCGTAGTCGTGCAGGTCATTGACCGAGAGGATGTCCGCTGCGCCGCTGCCCTCGATGGGCAGGCGAATCGGATCGGCACCGAGCGCCAGGACGAGCTGATCGTAGGCGGTCTGTCCCTGCGCATGTTCAACAAACTGCTCCGTGGTGTTGATGCGGGTCACCCGGGTGTTGGTTATCGCGATTACCTTTTGTTGTTCAGCGATTTTCGCAACGGGGGTCATCAGCAGCTGGGCGGCCGTTTTTTTACCCGCAAATGCGTTGGACAGCATCGGTTTGGAGTAAAAGTCGCCGCTGTCAGCGCAAATCAGCGTGATCGGATGCGCTTCCGCGTCGGCCTGGAGTTTGCGCAGCTCGCGGGCCAATGTCCAGCCAGCTACGCCGCTGCCGATAATGACGGTATGCATAAATGAATCCTCTTAATCGAATAATTTTTTGTGATTGTATTTGCCTATAGTAAGTATGGGCAAATAGTTTGTTTCAATGGAACTAATTGGGTCCAAAACGCACATCTCTGGCCTTTTTTACCAAAAGTCATCTATCATTCCAGCGATAACATCAATCACATAACGCTTTAAGGAGACCCATACACCATGATCGTTCGGCCCGCATCGTTTAGCCGCCTACTTGCATCAGTATTGATCGGCAGTGCAGTTCTTTCATTGTCTGCCTGTGGCAGTTTGTCTGGTCTCAAAGATATCCCCGAAATTCTGGATTCCGAATTTGACGGGGCTGCTCCCAAAGAATTTATCACTCAAGCTGATTTGGCCAAGGTTCAGGTGGGCATGAGTCAGGTGGCTGTCCGCAATCGTTTGGGTCAACCGCTGGTGGGTGATAAAAACGAAAAAGACCGCTACGACTACGTATTGCGTACGGTAAAAGGCAACCAGACTGAGTACACGCCATATGGTGTTTATTTTGAAAACGGCGCTGTGACCAAGGTTGTTGCGCTCGAGAAAGATGCGTCTGCTCCTATCGCCGACGCGGCTCCTGCTGCGGCAGCAACCGCTGCTCCTGCAGCCCAGGCGCCTGCTGTTGACTTGGCTCCGGAGCCCGTGGCACAAGCGCCCGCAGCGGCACCAGCGGGTGGTGGTGAGGTGGAAGATGTCGTTAAAGGTTGGGCGGCTGCATGGGCCAATCAGGACGTGAACGCGTACATGGGCTTTTATTCCTCGTCATTCCAGCCTGCTTCGGGTAGCCGGAAGTCATGGGAACGCCAGCGCAAAGACCGTCTGTCATCGCCCTCTCGCATTGAGTTGACCATCTCTGACATCACCGTGACCCCCGTGTCGGACAAACTGGCCCAAGTATCTTTCAAACAAGGTTATGCGTCTAATACAACCAAAGAAAATGGTAAAAAGACACTGATCATGTCCAAGGAAGACGGCGGCTGGAAAATCACCCGCGAAACCTTCAAAAAGGGTTGATGGGGCTTGGCCTCGCGCGTGGGAGCAGGGGGCTGATCGGCGGCTTTAACCGACGGTAACCCCCTAACAAAAAGCCCCGAGATTCTTTAAAGAAGCTCGGGGCTTTTTTTGCTCAGTTGCCGTAAAGTCAGTTACTTTCCAGATTCTTTTTGACGCGATCAAGAAATGTGCTGACCTGAGATTCAAACTCTGATCTCACAATCCCCTCCGCCACGCCCTTCATCAGCTTGGGTAAGGGCATGTCAAATTCACCTTGTGATTCAAAGACGATATGCGATGCAGCCGGGCCTTTTTGTGTGATGGTCCAGCTCCCGCTCACACGGGCGTTGCTTTCTACTTCGGTGTGCGGATCCCACTGGATTTTGCTCTTGCCGTCATTGGAATATTTAACCGCGTATTTGACCTGGTGCGACAAGCCGGCTGCGCCGATTTTGTCCATTTCCCAGCGGTAAATATCGGTATCCAACTCCACCAGAGAATCCAGTTTTGGAAATAAAGCCACCGTACCCTCGACGTCAACCAGCGATTTGAATGCCTTGTCTGCAGGTGCGTTGACATCCAGATTTTTTGTAATTTTTACATTGACGGTAACAGCCATAGTCTCCTCGTCGGTTCAATTGAGTGATCAATGTGTGTGCACACACACTATTTGTAATGTATCGCTACTGTATCTGCAAAACACGGGCACAGTCCAGTTGCTGCGCTGCAAAAATAGGGTCAAGACCCATTGGTGGCATGTTTGCGGGGTTCAATGAGTCAGCGTGCATATATATGCTGCGATGCCGCAAAAAAAGCCGAAAAAAGTTGAAATAAACCTCTAGAAATATGGGCTTAAAAGGCGCGTAATGATCTTGACAGGGTGTCTCAATAGGATCATGTTACGCATCGGTAACTTTTATTTCCTTTGCTGTTGATCTGGGGGTTTTATGACCACGATACTTCTTACGGCCGCTGTTGTACTCGGTGTAATTACATTGTTGTACCGCGGGGCCAGCCTGCTGTCCTTTTCCGCCTTTGTGGGCGTGGCCGGCGCAGCCTACTTCTTGAACGGTTCGATGTCCGAAACCGGCTTGATCATTTTTGGCGCCATCTACGCGCCGATCGCCTTATTGCTCAACGTACCTGCTGTGCGTCGCGCCATCATTACTGGCCCCATTTTCAAGGCCTTCTCCAAGGCCCTGCCAGCGATGAGCCAGACCGAGCGCGATGCGCTTGAAGCCGGCGACACTTGGTGGGAATCGGAAATGTTTGGCGGCAAGCCCGACTGGTCAAAGCTGATGAACGTCAAGTTCACGGAACTGACCGCCGACGAACAGTCCTACCTGAACAATGAAACCGAAGAACTCTGCCAGATGCTCGATGACTGGAAGATCCACTTCGAGCTCAAAGATCTGCCGCCGGAAGTCTGGGATTTCATGGGCAAGAAGAAATTCTTCGCCATGCTGATTGCCAAAGAGCACGGTGGCCTGGGTTTTTCTCCCTACGCACAATCCTGCGTAGTTGCAAAAATTGCTACCCGTTCACTGACCGCATCGGTCACTGTGATGGTGCCTAACTCCTTGGGGCCCGGCGAGCTGATTTCCCACTACGGCACCGACGAGCAAAAAGCCTACTGGTTGCCGCGGCTGGTCGATGGTCGTGAAATTCCATGTTTCGGTTTGACTGGCCCAGAAGTCGGTTCCGATGCATCCGCCATTCCTGACACCGGCGTTGTGGTCAAACGCGTTGTTAACGGTAAAGAAGAACTGGGCATCATGCTCAACTTCTCCAAGCGCTACATCACCTTGGCGCCTGTGGCCACCGTTGTTGGCCTGGCGTTCAAACTGAACGATCCACAAGGCCTGCTCGGCGATAAAAACAAGGTTGAATACGGCATCACCTGCGCGTTGCTGCCTGCAACAACGCCTGGTGTCAGCATTGGCCGCCGCCATTATCCTGGCGCCGCCTTTATGAATGGCCCGATCTTCGGCAAAGATGTTTATATTCCGATGTCTTCGATCATTGGCGGTCCGCAAATGGCTGGCAAGGGTTGGAGAATGCTGGTTGAGTGTCTGTCAGCAGGTCGTGGCATTTCCTTGCCCGCCCTGTCTGCAGCGTCCGGTTGGGGCATGTACCTGGCCACCGGCGCCTATGCCCGCATTCGTCGCCAGTTCAAATTGCCCGTGGGCAAATTTGAAGGTGTGCAAGAGGCCACCGGTAAAATCGCCGGCTTGACCTACAAGCTCGAAGCATCACGCGTGCTGACAGCCACAGCGGTTGAACATTGCGCGCCCTCCGTGATCACCGCCATGATGAAATACCACATGACCGAAATGATGCGCGAGATCATCTTGCGCTCCATGGACGTTCATGGCGGTCGTACTGTCATCCTCGGACCCCGCAACTATCTGGGTCAAGCTTATGCCGCCATGCCCGTTGCGATCACCGTTGAAGGCGCCAACATCATGACCCGTAACCTGATCGTCTTCGGTCAGGGTGCCATCCGCTGCCATCCGTTTGTATTTGCTGAAATGGAAGCCGCACGCAATCCAAACAAAGCGGAAGGTTTAAAGCAATTTGACGCAGCTTTCTTTGGTCACCTGGGCCACATCGCCAACCGCATGGTTCGCGCGCTGTTCCTGGGTCTGTCTGGCGAACGTCTGGCCACATCGTCCATCAAGGGGGAAATGGCTCAGTACGTCAAGGCGATTGAGCGTCGTTCTGCCGCTCTGGCCTTTACCGCCGACATGGCGATGGGTGTTCTGGGCGGTGATTTAAAGCGTAAAGAGCGTTTGTCGGCTCGTCTGGGTGACGTGTTGTCACACCTGTACATGGCCTCAGCCGTGATCAAGTACTACGAAGACAACGGTCGTAACAAGGAAGAGCTGGCGCACGCCAAGTGGGCGCTGGAAGATTCCCTGTGCGAAATCGACAAGGCCTTCACGGACTTTATCCGTAACTTCCCGGTTCGTGCGGTGGCTGGCCTGATCAACGCCGTCGTATTCCCGATCGGTAGCAAGGCCCGCAACGGTGTGACCGACAAACTGAACGCTGAATGTGCCGAATTGCTGATGACGCGCAACACCTTCGCTGAGCGTCTGCTGGACAAAGTGTTTGTAGGTGATGCTGAATCTGACCCAACCGGTCGTATCCTGCAAGCCGCAGACAAGCTGCTCGAAATCGAACCTGGCTACAGCAACTTCCTCAAACTCGTGAGCACTGGCAAAGTGGTTGGCGAAACGGTTGACGCACAAGTGGCCGATGCGCTGAACAAGAAGTTGATCGACGCCAAGCTTGCACAGGGCATTCGCGAATATGAGCCGCTGCGCTTTGACGCGATCCTGACTGATGACTTTAGCAAGGACTACTTGCGGACCAACGGTCAGATCCCTGACGAAACATGGGTTCACCAACCTGTGACCCAATACAAAGACGCCGCATAAGCGTCGCGCCTTGGCAGTACCCTGAAAGCCCCGGTTTGCCGGGGCTTTTTTTATGCCAACAGGTTTCCGCTACTTGCATGCAATGGCGTTCTGCATGAACACAGACATCAGATTTAAGGTCGTTTTTACCCTCATATCTGCGCAAGCGAGATTGCTCATTCGAGATAAGCTGACCTTTATAACACCATCCACAATACCGAGATACAACTAGCCTTGCCGGGTAGTTGTTCAACAGGGCATAACGGTTTTAGAGGGTCATTTATGACTGTTTCAAGTTTAAGCTTGTCCAAGCGCCTGTACGCATTACTGGCCCTTGCCATTATTCCCCTGTCCATCGTGATTGGCATTCAACTGATTGATAGCCGTTCACAGGCACAAACGCTGGACCATAGCTACCGTACCTATGACCTGGCCAATCTGCAGGCACAACAATTCAAGGATTTCCTCAACGCTGCCGCTGATTCAGTAGACACCGGAACGCTGGCCCCCCGAGCGCTCGACAGCTTGAACGCTGCGATCAAGAGCAATCAGGAATTGGCGCACTTGAAGGGCACTGCGCATGCGCAGCCCGCCTTGGTACAAATCAGGGATGCCATCACCAAAGACGCCAGCCTGAGCACCATGATATTGATCAAGTCGCAAACCGAAAAAGTAGAAGCGACCAATAACCAGGTACTTAAAACCACCAAGACCGAATTAAACAGTCTGGTCGCCAACAGCCTATCGTCCAATGCGCGGCAGGCCTGGATCGTGGCGTTGACGGCGCTCGGATCTGCGGTGCTGGCGCTCGTCATGGGCAGCCGAATCATTCGCAGCGTCACTTTGCCGTTAAAAGCAGCCATCGAATGGGCGAATCGAATCAGCAATGGTCAACTGGGTGTGGCTGCAACCATGAAAGCCGAAGGCGAGGTGGGCAGCTTGATGGGTGCCTTAAGCCGCATGGATAAATCACTGGTACAGATTATTGAATCGGTCAAGACCGCTGCCAAAACCATCTCTGATGATTCCGAGCGTTTGGCGCAAGGAGCGGGCGCTACCTCGTCCCGTGCCCAAGAACAGTCTGACAAATTAATCGCCGTATCTGCCGCGCTGGATGAAATCACGACCTCCGTCTTTACCATTCGCGATAATGCCAAAACCGCCGCAGACAGCGCCGAACGAACCCGTCAAGTGGTGGCTCATGTCGCAAAACTGGCGCAGGACAACAGTAAAAAAACCGATGCGGTTGTTCAGCAGGTCGGTTCATCAAGCCAGTCGATTGAAAGCCTGAGCAACGCCATCGAAAATATTGGCGAAGTCACTGCGGTGATTAACGAAATTGCCAACCAGACCAACCTGCTCGCGTTAAACGCCGCGATTGAGGCCGCACGAGCCGGTGAGCAGGGCAGGGGCTTTGCCGTGGTGGCCGACGAGGTGCGTCGCTTGGCTGAAAAAACATCGTCCAGTACCGCCAATATTGCAGACCACATTGGCGGAATCCGTTCCCGCACCGCCCAAAGTGTGTTGGCCATGACTGCCGTCAGTGAAGGCGTCTCCTCGGGTGCCCAGTTGTATGGAGAAATTGAATCGGTGCTTCACGAGATCATGGTGGCGTCTGACAATGTGTACGAGATGGCCTCGCACATTGCCAGTTCCACGCTTGAGCACTCGGACAGCACAGACCAGATTACGCATCACATCAACGACGCCAGTCACATGGCAACCGAGACCTCTCACAGCATTCAGGAAGTGGACCAGATCTCCCGTCAGATGGTGAGCGCCGCGCGTGGTCTGATTGCCCTGACCGAACAATTCCGCATCGCTTGACACCCATCGAATATTTCACCTAACGCACCGCTTGATGCACTAAAGCGGTGCGGCCACCGTACCCAGAGTCACCAGCACATAGACTCAACGCTTTTGTGAAAATACTAATGCGTAAAGCCTACACGGCTGATACGATAGAACTGTGCGGTTTGTGGCGGGAGTTGTGTGCTTATCACGAAACATTTCTCGAACCTTCTGGCTGGTTTTTCTCACTCTGGCCATTCACAACAAGACAATTCAAAGTCTTGGATCCCCTCTCCTTGTCCAAGTATTTTCGTTTCAAATTCCCATCTGCTTGTTTCCATTCAAAGTTTTTTGTGCAAGAAGGCACCGTTTTGGGGTAACCCCGGGCCGGGGGATGGTGCGCCATACCGCTTCGCACCACAGTGGAACACAAGAGATGGCTCGGTTTTTGCGCTTTGTTCATACGACGGGCATTCCATGTCATTGAGCAAAACTAATTGTGCGTTGGTCTACAACAGAGGCGACACGCAGTGGGGGCTTTCCCTCCACAGTGTCCGACAGGAGGAAATATGAATACCTTTGGAACCACAGTGTCAGGCGACAGCGATCTGTTTGGTCATTTCCAGTCCCGGTTCTCCTCGATGATGGAAACCGAAATGTCCCTCGAAGAATATCTTGAGCTGTGCAAGGCTGACCCGTTAACGTACGCCACAGCCGCCGAGCGGATGCTCAGTGCCATCGGTGAAGCCGAGGTGGTGGACACCCGCCATGACCCACGACTATCCCGTATTTTCGCCAACCGGGTGGTGCGTCTGTATCCGGCCTTCTCCGAGTTTTATGGCATGGAAGAGGTGATTGAGAACATCGTCGCTTACTTCCGTCACGCCGCGCAGGGTCTCGAAGAACGCAAGCAGGTGCTCTACCTGCTGGGGCCTGTTGGCAGCGCTAAATCCTCCCTGGCCGAGCGTTTAAAAGCGCTGATGGAAGTTCACCCCATCTATGCCCTTAAAGGCTCGCCTGTGCTGGAGTCGCCTTTGGGATTGTTTGACCCGGCCATGTTTGGCGCTTCTTTAGAAGACAAATACGGCATCCCTCGCAGGTACCTGTCCGGCATCGCCAGCCCGTGGGCGACCAAGCGCCTCAAAGAGTTCGGCGGCGACATCCGTAAATTCCGGGTCGTCAAACTGCAGCCCTCGACCTTAAACCAGGTGGCGATCGCCAAAACAGAGCCTGGTGACGAAAATAATCAGGACATCTCGGCATTGGTCGGTAAAGTCGACATTCGCAAGCTCAACCAATTTGCACAAGATGACCCCGATGCCTACAGTTTTTCTGGCGGCTTGTGCCTGGCCAACCAGGGGTTGCTTGAATTCGTGGAAATGTTCAAAGCGCCCATCAAGATGCTGCACCCTTTGTTGACTGCCACTCAAGAGCGCAACTTCAAGGGCACAGAGGGTTTTGGAGCGATACCCTTTGAGGGCATGATTCTGGCCCACAGTAACGAGTCCGAGTGGCAACAATTCCGCAACAATAAAACCAACGAAGCGTTTCTTGACCGTGTATATATCGTCAAGGTGCCTTATTGTCTGCGTGTCTCCGAAGAAGTCAAAATTTACCGCAAACTGTTGGATCACTCCTCGCTGGCCAAAGCATCGTGCGCTCCTGGCACGCTGGAGATGATGGCCCAGTTCTCCGTGCTCACTCGCCTCAAAGAGCCCGCCAATAGTAA
>DAITMV010000036.1:0-19929 GCA_036834985.1 Burkholderiaceae bacterium
CCGGCTTCAGGGGCTCCGGTGGGAGGGGCCACCCGCGCTGCCCCGGGGGCTCCTTGAGGGGCAGAAGCGGGAGTACCAGGGGGAGCAACAGGGGCGGCCCCAGGGGTGCCAGGAGCGGCCGCAGCGGGTGGGCGGGCGGCTTGCCGGCCTTCTTGGACGAGCTGGGAGCGGGCATCCACCAAAGACCCGCGGGCGGTACCAGCCGCCTTTGCGGTTGAAAGACCGGCGCCTGCCGCACCGCCATAGACCTGCGCCTGACGCTTTTCTTGGGCCTCAAGGTTCTCTCGCTCACTTGCTCCGCGCTGCTGGTCAGCCAGCACACCTACAAGCTCTCCGTCCTGCTGTCTCGGCTCGGATTGAGTCATGTCAGGCCTAGAAGCTTGTTCGGCGCCAGGGATGGAGTTGTGGATGGCCGTCAACCCTACAGCATACTTCTGAGGGTCTGCCTCAAAGTAAGCGCCGCTTCTGCCGTTGACCAATCCCCTAGTAAAGGCGCCGATGTCCGGGCCGGTGTTCACAGCGTTGGGGAACTGCCGCTTGATCATGTCGGCGTAGTACATCCCGAAGACCTCGGGGTCCTCGAACTGGACGTACTTTGCCGTGGTGCCAAGCTTGTTGTCCTTGGCCGCGGTGCCTTTGCCAGAGAAGTCCTTGATGCCGGCCAAGTTGTGGCTGGCAGGAACGGCCGACCCCCAGTTGCTCTCAAGAGCCCACTGGCTCAGGATTACGTTGGGGTCAACTCCGATCTCTTTGCCGACCTGCTCGGCGATTGGCTTGTAGGCCTTGATGAATTCTTGCGGCGACTTCTTGGCCATATCACTCTCCAGGTTTCTTCCTGCGGATCACGCCAGTGTCTGGGTCTCGGATGAACCCGACGCTCGGCTGCGGTCCGGACGGCGCGGCTTTTCTTTCCCGAGTCGGCACAGCCTTCATGCCGCCAAAAATTTTTTCGGTCTCCGCCTCAAACTCTTTTTTGATGTCTTTGTACAGACTTGACTTGCGCTCAAACTCCAAATACGAGCGGCCAGGGTTCTTTTCTTGCCATTGACGGAAAGCATCATTCACATCAATGTCAAACTGGGACCTAGCCCTAAGCAAATCCACCCTTGTTCGAAGGACGTCGGCGCTGCTGCTAACAGATCCAGGGATGGCCCGGACAATCTTGCGCTCCCCTTCAGTCACAGCACCCTGCCCTTGGAAGTATGTCCGGCTGAAGTTAAGCTCAATCTCAGCAAGCTCAGCAGCCGCCTTAGCAACATTGTCCAAATCCTTTTGCTGGACATTTGGCATGAGCTTGCGCATGCTGTCTTCAAAGCCGGCAAGATTGAGCGTGCCGCTTGGCGTTTGAATGCCTTCCTTGATCAAGTTTCCAATAGCGGCCACAACACCTGGACGGGAAAATATTCCGTAGAAGTTTGGGCTTTGCTTCAGGTAATCGAGTATCCGAGTGGAGCTTCCAAAAATTCGGCGAGCCGTCGCATCTGTAGTTTCAACAGCAGATTCTTTTGCAGCAGCAGCTTTCCCAAGCTCCTCAGCACGCCTTTTTTCTTCTGCCATCTCAATTTCTACGCGACGCTTTTCTGCATCAATTTCTTCTTGAGACCGAAGGCCACGTCGAACAGCGGGGGCTTCTGGAGCAGTAGCCTGAGGAGCAGCGGCTTGTGGTGCTGCGGCCGGTGGCACTTGAGCAGCCTGCGGTGCGGCGGCTGTTGCGGAAGCCTGCCTTTGCGGACCCTGAGTGATGCGTTTTGCAAGAGCAAAATACTTTTCCGCATCTCCATTTTTGGCATACTCACTCAACTCGGCCGCAATATTTCTTGGCACCTTGTACGTTTTTGCAGCGCCATCTTCGCTGAATATTTGGACTTCTTCCAATTGACCTGTCGGGAATGCATAGGCTCGGCCAGTCCCGATATCAACCATGTAGCCTTCTTTTACCTGCTGCCTGCCTCTTTGGATGGCTTCCCACTCTTTGGCGAGGTCCGATGGACTCTTGTTATCAGCCAAGCCAAGTGCAAAGAACTGTTGCCGGCTGATTCCAGGAACCGGCGGAGCAATCTGAAGGCCCATCTCTTGGCTTGGGGCTGCGCCTCGAGTTGTCGCTTGCACAAGGGCTCCTTGGGCTCCCCCAGGCGTTCCCGGTAAAGCCCCAGCAGGGGCCGCTGGCTCGGCGGCGGAAGGCTCCCCCTCACCAGCAAGGAACCTGCGGATCATCGCGTCCTTGTTCTTTTGACGCTGAAGCTCTACGCCTCGGCCAGCAAGCTCCAGGCGCATCTGCGCGATGTCTTGATTCTCCTTGGCCTCTGCCTCTTGAGCCTTGCCAACATTGCCAGCAACCCGACCAAGAGATTCAAAGAAATCAGGCGCTCCGGGGGCAAGGAACCCCTGAGCGGCAGCAAGCCAAGTCGGATCAAAGAACCGGTTCTTGCGCTGATCAATTGACTCAGTCAGTTTTCTGAGGGCCTCCTGATACTCAACGTTTGCCTTCATTGACTCCGGATCTTCACCCGGAGCGTAGACCGAGGTCGCTGCTTTTGTTGCCATTTTTTACTCCAAACAAATTCTCATGAATATTTTTAACCCGGCCCAAAAAATTCAGAGTAATCTGGATTTTCAAGAGCATCAAAAATATTTGAGTAATATGATTGAACGTCCTCATTGCCTGTTGGGTTGGTCATTGAATTAACCAGAGCCTGATAGTCGTCATAAACGCCGGCGGCTTTCATTGCGTCAATCTCACCTTGGCCAACAGATGCGCTGGAAAGGTTGGCTGGGTTGAGCAGGCTGTTGACAATGCCTGAACCTTTCGCACCAGTGCCCTTCAATATGTTGATAATCCTGTTTAGGCCTTCGCCCTCTTTACCTTCTTTGGCACCACCAATCAAAGAAAGAATCCCTGCGGTCTTGCCAAGATCAGATTGCTGATAATAATCTCGAGTCTTTGGACCAGAGAAAGTCTTGGTCTGATCAAGAGGCAGAGCCAGCCCCTTCATGAGATCAGAAGACTGCTTGGCCATTGCAAGAGGTGCATCAAGAATGCTCTGCTCGTACTTCTGACGTTCTGCGCCAGCTTTGGTCAGGGCTCCGGCTCCGAGCAAACCAAGATCTTGCTCTTTTTTGGCGATGTCCGCCTGAGTCTGAGCCGTCAGGTTTTGCAGTTGCGCCTCGTCCAAAGCGCCTTTCATGGCCTCTGTATAACCTTTTTGCAGTGCGCCTGTCTGCATGCCCATCAGATTGCCCTGAATGTCGGCCATTGATTGGCCAAGAGCGTTTGCATACCGCTGACTTCCAAGGCCGCCGGTTCCGACAAAACCAGCCTTAAATCCTGGCAAAACATTACGCTCCATGTTCTGCCCAGACAGACGAGCCATCTCATTGACCACGTTGGCCGTGTATGGGTTCATCAACGCCTGAATGCGCTCTGGAGTGATGCCCTGAGCAGCCCTAGCTGCGGTCTGCCCGGCCGCGGTAAGACCGGGCTGATATGCACCAGCGGCAGACGATACTTGGTTGTAGCCAAGGTTTTGTAGCGGGTCATAGCCGGCAACAAGATCTGCGCCTGTTTTAAACTCAGTCTTGCCATCAGCCCCAACCTTGGTGAGCGCACCAGATCCAGCCTTGGCTATGTTTTCAAGATACGATGAATAACCAGCGGGGGCCGTGTCTTTGGTGGTCGTCGTCTCGCTGACGTTCGGCAGTGCGCCGCCTTGAAGGAATGACATTTTTATCTCCTTGCCTTACGAGTTTTGAGGTAGTCCAGCGGCGACTTTTTGGCCGGCGGGGGAAGGTCTTGTGGCTTGGCCGAACGATGGTGCGCCCGTATGGCATGCATCATTTCGTAGAGTTTATCGCTTCCGGCCTTGGTTGAGCCATTTCCAAGAGCCGCAACCACATCCGCCGGGAACACAAATTCACCGTCAGCCAGCATCGCAGGGATGTCGTCAGACTGCCCATCGCCTGGGCCGGTTACAGCATCACCACGGCGGAAGTCAACACGGTTTTTGCCAGAATGATGAACAATGTTCAAGCCTCCTGTCGCATATTTACCGTATCGGGTTCCTCCTGCGGCCATTAAAGGTACAGCAAGCCCACCACGATTAAATTGCTGAGGATTTTGCTCCGATTGTTCGTCAGAGTTTTGACCAAAGCTGGGGTAGAGATTATTTTCAATGTCGGACTGTTGGCCGTAGCTGAAGTAGTCCGAACCACCTTGCGGGTACGAAAGTTTGGTGTCCATGTTTTCCGCCTGTTGCTGATTTTGTTGAGGTTGTTGCGGGACAAAAGATGAACCTGTAACAAGTTTTAAAAACTGATCAAGAGGCCCTTCGAATTTTGTTTCTTGGGGAATGGATGGCAACGCACCCTGCATGATCGGGTCATCGTTGATTGATGGGGCGGAAACAATCGGCTGCTCAGGAATAAAATATGAACTTGGTATTGCCTGTACAGATACTTTATTTTTTACAGAATCCGAGCCATTTAAATTGTTCAATCTTACGTTGGGATCGCCGGTTGTCGCCAGTTCGCAAGCGCCGGTGTTTAGATTGCGGACATAGCCGGGTGGGCACTCTTCATTTTCTTTTGTGTCGGTGTCTGCAACGCATATTCCACGAGCCTCATCAAAGTGAAAGCCCTCGCCGCACTGTTTTTCTGGCTCCGCTTCCTTTGTGGTGTCCTCGGGAGTGCCGCCTGGGGTGCTACCGGTACCGCCGGTCGCGTCAACGTACCCAGATTCGGCCGTGTTGAGCAAGCCTTTGCTTACCATGTCCTCTACCTGAGCATCAGACAGGGAGTAGGTCCCACCATCTTGATTGATGCCAATAGCAGTGCCATCGTCGTTCACAAAGACTTTGTCGCCATTGGCGTTTTGCCACTGACTGGTGTACCCGCCCTCATCCATGATGCGCTTGAGGTTCGCGTTGTACTCGTCAAAGTACGGACCAGCCTCAATGGTTGAGCCAGGAAGGTTTAGATCGGATGGCTTGGTGGCCAGACTGTCCAGATACCGCTTCCACTCTTCTGCGGCCCTCTCCTGGGGCGTTTTGCCGGCCTCCAGGTCTGGGTTTGATGCATCAGGCACCAAAGCGTCAGGAGGCGTTATAGAGGGCTCTTCCAGAGGCCCGGAAGGCTGTTCTGGCACAACAGGGGCAACAGCAGGCTCTGTTGGAGTAGCGGGTTCTGTAGCCACAGGAGCGCCGGCTTCTGCCTGGACTTGCCCAGACGTGTCCGTTGAAACACCTGTCTCAACGTCCTGTTGATCAAAGTTTGGCCGCGTACCGGAAGAGACAATGTTGAATCCAGAGGTTTGGTCACCGGATGCAGTGTCGTAACTTATTGGCCGGCTTGTGTTCTCAGGGTCGTATGTAATGTCATAGGACACCACCGTGCCGTCCGCAAGCGTCTTTGAAATAGTCCGCTTGTAGATCCCTGGCTCAACTTCTTGAACGTCCCCGGCAACCTCGCCCTCGCGGGGCTGCATCTCCGGCATCGCCGCGACAAAATCGGGCGTAAAGCCACCGGCGCCGGCGACCGTCTCTCCACCACCGGTGATCAGGTTGGCGACATTTTCTGCTCCTGGAACAACCGCTGGCTCAACTGGTCCCATAATGCCAGAGTCGGCAACATTACCGTCTGGCCTTAGTAAATTGACAGGCTGCTGGGTATTTCCTGAAAGATTATTAAATCTGGCAATTGCCTCCTGAAACTCAAAAGGAGAAGATACTGGAGTTACTTCACTGGCCGACGACAGGGCGGTGTTTATGGCCGGCTCTGAATTGCCAAGAAAACTGTCAGAGTCTGGATTGACCAACTCGGCAACAAAATTGTTGTCAACAAGGTCTGCAACTTTTTGCCCATCAGCCGTTATGGTCGTGCTCTGATTGTTGAGAGCCTTGTTGATGTTTGGGGACTGGGCAAAACTCACGGCCGCCCTGAATATGGCGGTTGGGTCATCGCTGCCAATCGCGTTGACAAGATTGACCGCCTTCATGGCGTCAGACACCGTAAAACCAGTATCTCCAATCTCAGTAGAACCGGCACCAATCGCACTGCCAGCGGCGGATGCCAATGCAACCACATTGCCAGACTCAATTGCGTTGACCAAGTTGACGACTTTATTTGCGGTCTGAATGCCTTCGGCGACGGTTGCAAGACCGGCCGCTCCAACAGCCTCGCTCACCCCAGGGATGCCGGCAAGAGAAGCCAGAGCGCCTAGTGTGTTGCCATTGTCAATTGCAATTATTGCATTGGCAGCAGCGGCAAACGGCTGAAGAGGAGAAGGAATGATGGAAAGAATAGACAGAACTGGCGCAATGTCTGCCATGCTGCTAGTGTCACCACCAAACTGCGTGTAGAAATACGGCATTCCGTCGGCTGCAAACTGCACACCGTAGTTGGTGCGACCATGCCCAGCGTATGTGCCTGAAAAAGTATTTCCGTATGCTTGGTTGTAATCCTGCGTTATGGCTTGGTTGGTTTTCTTGTTGCCATAAAACTCCATGCCACCTACGTTTGCTTTTGCAACAGGTATCATGGATGTCCCGCCTTCGGGGTCATACGTCTGTTGAAAAGTTACATCTTTTGCATCAAAAAATTGTTTTGCTCCCGTTTCCGGGTCTGCGTAGTAGTATCTTCCTGTTGGAGTAGAGCCATACTCATCGCCACTGTATTCAGGAACAACCCCAACGTCTTGGAAATTTTCTTTTTTGATTTTTCCAAAGTCTTTGATGTCTTCAATGCCAGCCGTGCTTAGGACACGCGCCATTTGTTTGGCGTTTTCAACAGGGCCGCCGAATCCCTGCCCGGTCCACCTACCAGTGGTACCCTGAGCAAGAATCTGCTTGGTAAGGTTGTACTGGTTGAAGGCACCCTTGTTCAGGGTGCTGGTGTCATACTTGTTGTCTTTTAAAAACTTTATTTGATCATCAAGGGCAGAGAAATCTCCGCCGTAACCCATGCCGCCCCAGTTGAGATTGTTGGCGACCCAGCTTAGTGGATCGCGCAATGCGTTATCAATGTAAGTTTGTCGTTTTGCTGGGTCCGTAACCGAGCCCATACCGTAGTCGTAGTAAGAAACAATGCCTGTTTCACCATCAACGATAGGGGTGGCTATCAACTCATCTTTGGTTGCTGCTGCATCAGCAGCCTGCTGCAATCCGGGAATTTGATTGGCATTATTTTTGTATTTCAAGGCAGCATTTGCCTGCGCCTCAGTGGCCCACTGACCTTCGTAGTTGTCAGTCGTCCAGTAATACTCTGGCTCGTCCCCAACGAACTCTGATCTAGCTTGTATTTTTTGAACGCCCATGTCAGCCTCAAGTCGTTTGAACCGCAGGGTTAACAGCAGAGACCAATGCCTGCGCCCAGTCCATCCAGTTGTCAAAATTGTCCGTCATAGGGATGGCCTCGTTGGAGAACACATCAATCGCACCCAGGCCGTTCCCCCACAACTTCCAGTCTGTGCTCGCATCCGGTATCGCAAGCTGCTGCGCCGCATACAACTCCACCATGAGGCTCGCCCACGACTCAAAGGTGTGATAACGCGGATCATAGACCTGAGCCGGATTAAGGGCCATAGGGCCTCACGTCGCCCACCTCGGCGTTCAAGAGCAGTCTGCCCAATTGATAGTTCCCGCCGGCCACGTCGGAAATGAACCGCAGCCTTGGCTCACGCCGCTGCTCCCTCATATCAACCTTGCCGGTGTTCGGGCCGAAGACATAAGGTGCAGACTCCTTGTCCTCCCCCTGCGCAAAGGGGCGGCCTGTAACGATCACCGACATCTCTCCCTCTTGCAGGAAGTCAGGCTCAATCCTCTCAATCCTGAGCCAGCGGTTTGCACCCTCCGGAGCCGGCTGGGACGGCCCTCCAGCGGTCAAGCTTAGGTCGCTGGTTTCAAAGAAACTGCGGATGGCCAGCACGTTTTGGCCCTCGACATCGTCTGTGCCGATCTCATGCTGATACAGGCGAACCAGTCCAGCAGGGGTCGAGAACGTCAACGATGCCGAACCACTACCGGTGGCGGCGGCAGACATCTCAATGGCCTGGGCATAAATTGCAGTGACAGGAATTGAAAAACCAGAACCAGATCCGCCCAGGTTTGTGTTGCTCGCACTCAAGACGTCGCCGACCTGATACCCAACCCCACGGGCCGTCACAGTCACGGATGCAACCTGACCCCCAACGACAGAAATCGTTGCTTCTGCGCCCGTTCCAGACCCTCCCGTAAGGGGCACGTTGGTATAGGACGCATCCACATATCCGGAACCCGGAGTAACTGCCCCAAGGGTCTTGATGTTGCTTGAGGTAATCGCCACAACAGTTGTGCCTGTTGGGATGTTTGACCCGGAGATAACTTGATTGAGAGCAACCTGTACGTTGTAGGTATCCAGATACAAAAATTCGCTGCCAGTAACTTCGTTGAATGTGTCAACAAAAACCGCCTCGGCTTCGCTGGCTTCCCAGTTTGCGGCGATGGGAAACGCAAACACTTGAGAGAAGTATCCGGCAGAGCGCCTTGCGCCAATGGCTTGGCCAGCGTCGTACCAGACGTTCTCGCGCACGTTGTAGATGATGGCGTCAGTGCATTCAGTCGCATCACCACGAGGGTAGAACCACCAGATCTCGCCATACCTGGGCACCTTGGTCGCCCAGACCTTCTGGCGCTGGGCGTAGTTTAAGTTGTCGAAGAAGTAGTTCTGGTTCATGCTGTTCGGGATCTCCTTCACCACGCCGTTGTAGAGAAGGAATCGGTCAACACCGCACCAGTAGTAGATACCGTCGTACTCAATGGCCGACTGCGAGGAAAGAATCGAAGACTGGCTGCTGATGATGTCATACCGCCAGTACTGGGGAGGCGTACCGGTACCGCCGATATAAGAGACGCGAATCAGGCTGTCGAGGCTCCAGAACAGCCCAGAAGGCGCGTTTGAACCGCCCCTGACGGGTAACCCTTGGACTATCTTTCCGGTGGCCACATTGGTCTCATTGGCGTCCGCAGATACCCAGTCCTGCAAGTTGCCTGCTGCGCAATTGCGGATCAACCCGTTATTGCCGTACACGAACAGGTACGGGTGTAAAGCCACAACCCCGCCGGAGACCTGCACGTTGTTGTTGAAGGTCAGCGTTGACTGTCCGCTGATCGTTGCCGCATTTGACAAAACAACCTTGGTGTACAGCCCCAGGGTGAAGATCAGGCCGGTGGTGGCGTTGACGATGGTCGTGACGGCAGATCCCCCGCTCGTTGCGGACAGAGTGAACGTCGTCGCGTAGTTCGTGGCAATGATGTAGTAGGTCTGACCAGAATTCAGCCCGGTGGACTTCGGGACCGAGAACGTCAGGCCAGAGACGCTGTTGGTGGCCGTCACAATTGCCGGGCCTCCCAAGGTCTCAGACAACGTGAAAGTCGAGGTACCGTTGGTAGCGGTAATGTAATAGGACGTACCGGACGTCACCCCCGTGAAAAGCTTCACAGTAAACGTCAAGCCAGTGGTCGTACCTGCCGTTGTGGTAATTGCGGTCCCGCCTGGGGTCGCAGACAACTGGAACGTGGACGTGCCGTCGGTGCTGATGATGTAGTACGTCAGGCCCGAGACAATGCCAGTGGCCGTGCCCGTAAGGGCTCCAGAAACCACCACCGCCTGCCCGATGAACAAGCCATTGACGGCCGTGCAAGAGCACTGGCCAGCAGTTCCGGTGACCGCAACCGCAGCCAAAGCGGTACCGGTCTGAGTTCCGCTGACAGTCAACAGTTGGTTGACGTACAGGCCCGTAGTGGCGGTGCAGGAGAACGTGCCACCAGTACCTGTAATCGACACGCTGGCAAGCGCCTGTGGCTCTTCTGCGCCAGATACAGTGACCGTTTGTCCGATGAAAAGACCAGATGTCGATGTGCAGGACAGAGTGCCGCCGGTGCCGGTGATGGATACACCGGACAAGAATCCTGCCTCGGCGGTCTTAGAGACAACGGTCGTATTGGCTGGGATGCCGGTACCGGTTACCGTTTGACCTGCTCCGATCAAAGAATTGGCCTGCGGGAGAGTGACCGACGTGGTCGAGTTCAGATAGGCCCCTGCATCTTGAAAGACGCCGATCTGAGACATCGAAGAGCCACTGATGTTGCCGGCCAATACGGGGGTGTCATCGGTGCTATCTATGGCAACAAGATTCTTGCCAGGATGCGCAACGATGGTTTGAACACCAGCCCCGGCAACGTCATAGAAGCCATCAAACTGCCAAAGGTTTAAAAGCGACGCGGTAAAGTTGGACAGCGTGAAATTGGTAACTCCGGCGCCAACTCCGTTGTCATCAATGACCAGAACTTGCAAGCCGCTGCTGTACCCGCTAAAAATGGATGTGAAGGAGTCCTGAGAATTGACCCAGATGCCGCGAGAGGGCCCCTTCAAATTGTCAGCAATTACTCGATACCCACCAATCTTCCTTGGCCGACCACGCTGAAACCGAACCCACTGCCCATCGTTGTAGAAGAGCTTGTCGTAAACGGTTCCGTCACGCTGGATTCCAGGCTGCGTGTCGAGCGAAAAGACCTTCTGCGTCATTTAAAACGTCCCGCCTTGAACGCCGTCGCTGAACGTCCCCGTTCCGGTGATCGACAGCCCCGTTGTCGTCAGACCAAAATACTTTGCTCCCAGCACAGCAATTCCAAACTCACCAGACCCCGGACGATAAACACCGGTTGATGTTTCATTTGCAAAATTGAGCGAGGGGGCTCCGGCAGTACCATCAACCAATGACACGTTGACAGCGCCAGCAGCAATCGTCGAGGCATTGAGCAAGTTGACAGAGTCGCACAGCAAGATCACCTGCTGACCGGCAGGAATGGTTGCCGTTGCCCCACCAGAACCCGTCGTGAATGTGATCTGATACCCAGGCCCACCGCCGTTGGTTTGATTGGTGATGTAGTACACCTGAACCGTTTGTGGCAGGGTGACCGTCACATTGCCGGACAGATTGCCGGTGTACTTTTGCACCACATTGGATGCCTCTGACGCCGTCAAGGTGTAAGAGCCAGAAACCACCGCTTTGGTCAACTGCGTGAAGTTGAACTGCGTGCTGCGACCCAATCCAACCGTGTAGAAGGCAGCCCCAGAGCAAACAATGAAGGCAGAATCAGCAGGCTGCAAGGCAATGCTCGCGGCTCCATTGATCAAGCCTCCCGCTGGGGTTACCGTCAGAGTTCCCGTTCCGGCGTTGCGGACCATGAAGAACCAGTCGTTGCCCAAGGTGGTTGCGGCAGTCACTCCCAAAGTGCCAGATCCACCAGTCCAAACGTAAGAAGAAGACCGGTCAGCAGCAACTGCGGTGTAGTTGCTTGAGAACGTCTGAACCGTATGAGACTGATTGAGCGTCGTCGAGATGGCCTTCAGGCCATACCCGGCAAGGGTCGCAGCGTCTGCGCTTGAGCTTCCAACACCGAAGGAGATGATGCCCCAGGTGCCGGCCTCGGTCGCGTTGATCGTGATGTAGATGTACTTGGCCTCGCCGGAGGCCACAGCAACGATGGTGTTGCCGTTGTAGTCTGCAACCGTGAAGGTGGTTGCTCCGACGTTGCGGATCAGCGCATCTTGACCGACAGAGGTCTGATTGGCCGGCGGCATCTTTAGCAGCAAGCTGCCTGCCGTGGCCGTGACGTTCATGATCCTGGCCGCAGCGTTGTCCGTATCGCTGCCGTTAATCGGCCAGGACAAGGTCGTGGTGACGCTCAGAGTGATAGCACGGAACGAAACGTCCGTTGGCTGGATCACCTGACCGGTGAAAGGACTGGTAAAGCTCATGAATCCCTCGCAATCGCCTGACGGTCACCCAATCTGGTGATGTTCTCTTCCTTCAGGACTTGGATGATGCGGTCGTAATTGCCCTGCCACATTGGCATGCGCTCGTCGTTCTTGAGGAACGGCATTGCCTGGAGCAGGGAGCCATAGAGCAGCGCCTGGGGGGCGTACTGCGTGAACCAGTTCGATTGGTTTGCCGAGTCCAGGGGCTGCACACGCTCGTAGTACAGAACCTCGTAGTTGTACGCGACGTCAGGTGTCGGGCCGATGAGCCAATGCTCGTAGTCGTAGTCGCAGAAAAATCGCGGCGACGCCTCTTCAGTCGGGTCTGGCCAATACTCTCGGATGTACTCGTAGGTGCGCAGCAAAACTGGTTGACGCTTTCCGGCCACCGTTACGTTCATTGATACCGTTTTGCGCCAGCGAGCCGGCTTGGCAATCACGTTCTCGCCCTGCACCATTTGGCTCGTAACCACTTGGATGTTGCCCAGAAACTTCAGATCGGCGGCAATGATCTGCTCCGCCAGCATGATGAACTGGGGGATCTTGTCCAGGGTGGCCTGATCGGAACGCTCCAGATAGGTCTGGATGTCGTTGACCAAGCTGTCATAGGTCATTACGGCAGCAACTGTCATCACCACACCTTCTTCTTGATGGACTCAGGCTGCGGGACAAATTGCTTGCCCTGTCGCATGCCTTCTCTCTTGGCTCGGGTGGTTGCCGCGTATTCAGAAGGTGTCAGCTTCTCTCGTGCCTTTTTGGGCAGATACCGTTCGCCGGTTGCTTCAGATCCTTGCGTGGACGGCTTTCCAGACCGTGTGCCCCAGTCCTCCTTCGTCCACCTTGAGAGTGAATTATCCGCCTTCTTGGGGCCTTTGTAACCCCCCCCTGACGATTTGTATTTCTGCGTGGCAAGTTGGGCCTTCCTGGCGCTCCATTGCCCAGGAGATCCCCCCTTCCCGCTGGCCTTGACCTGGGAAACGATCCTCTTCCACTTTGAGGGGTCAGTTTTGACGGCGGAACTCATAATTAAGCCATGCCAATGCAGTCTGCTTCCGTGGAGTCCAGCCTGCGCATCCATCCCGTTCCAAACGTGGCGTAGTTGTTTAGGCTCTTGTAGTGAGCCTCGCGCAGGTCGCAAAACTTTTTGATGATCTCTTTTGGGTCATGCGCTGCCACAGCCTTCAAAGTGCCGGGTCCGATCTGACCGTCCACCGTAGCGCCTACCGCCTGCTGTAAAAACCGAGCAGCCCGGCCAGGACCAGCATTAACGGCGCAGTCAACAACACAAAGGTCAACACCAGAAGGAAGATCGTCGCCGCGAATAGCATCCCAATACCGTTTTTTATACAGCGGAGAAACCATTGCAGGCGTGAGAGAGCGCATGTCGGCTTCAGTAGCGGGCTTGCCAGTCCATTCCTCCCAAACACGTTTTGTCACCCCCAGATTGGTCATCCCACCGGGGTCATCTTTGTGATGAACGTAGCCGCCTTCCCACTTCAAAATATGAGCAAAAGCTTCATCCCAATTTTGTTTCATGTTCAATCCTATGGCAGTTGGCGCAAAGCAAAATGCATTTTTCAATTTCAGAGGCAATTTGTTCTATGCTGGAATTGGCAATCAAATACGACGGGTTTTCGTCTTTATCACCAACATGATGAAAATCATATACCGCCAAACTAAAAACACCACCACATTTTTGGCAGCATCCACCCATCGCATCAACCAGAGCCTCTTTGATTGTTTTTTGCCGGGCAACTTTAAAGTGTTTTGCACAGCGCATCCACCCGCCTTTATTATTTAAAGGATCGCCACAGTCAATGCAAGAATCGGCAAGAGCTTGCACAGGAGTACTCATGTCTTTGTTTTTTCGTGCGCGGATGTAGTGAGCATTACAAAAACCTTTTGCCAAAGCATCCCCCGGACATCCTTCAACAGAACACGATCCCTGCTTGCCATGATGCAATTTTTTAACAGCATTTTTCATGCCGTTTTTTATTGCATCAACCAAGTTTTCTTTCATTTCAAATCCTTCACAAGGGCGTCGGTTTTGTCTTTGCTGGATTTGCTGGAACCATAGAAGAAGCTGATGATCGTTGCCACAGCCGTACCCAGCAGGAAGCCGAGAATGATGTTGGCAAAGTCTCGGCCACCGGCAGGCATAGGAGCGAACGTCACAGCAAAGAAGTAGACGGTTGCACCGACAGACCAGAACCAAGCGTAGTTGTAAATGAAGTGTTTGGCGTACTTATCTTCTTGTTGCAGTGCAGCAATCTGCATCTGCCGGGCGCTGTCACGATCAGCGGCTTCTGCTTTGAACTGGGCCAAATCAATCTCAGCGAGTTTACGCGCCGCCTCGGGGTCACCGGCAATGGCCTGGGCTACAGCGTTTACTTCATTTTCCACGCCAAGCTTGTCGGCAATAACTTTGACAGCCATGCCACCAAGGGGACCAGCAACCGCCGTGGCAAGGCCAGGAGCCACTGATTTGAGAATATTGATCAGGTCCATTATTTAACACCCCCAGTAACGATCTGGATCACGACCCATGCAATCACGCCTGCCGAGACAAGGGCAATGACGCCACCGACAACCAAGGTCACCATCTCTTCGACCTCCTCGGCTCGTTTCTTCTCGGCATCTTTGCGCCTACGGGCTGCGTGAGCAGCATCGGCTTCCATCTGCTGGGCGCGGGCGGTTATCCTGGCCCAAACATCCATCTTGTTGCTTTGGAAGAACAGCATCTTGACCTGCTCTTCAAACTCACGGGCCTGTTCCAGCGCCATCTCAAGTTCAAGCGCCTTGCCCATTGCAGATCCGGCAAAGCCCCCTGATTTTGATTTCTCAACCACCTCGATGGCCTGGGCCTTCGCATCGAAGTATTTTCCAAGCACCGGCCCAAGACTCTGCACATCCTGAACGGTGGCAACAGCTTTCTTGACAAGATTTACTGCCGACGAGACGGCTGCAAGGGCGGTGATTGGGTCAATCATTTTTCACCTATCTGGTGATCCAAATTGCTGCAAAAATTGTCCCAGCCATTGACACAAGCATGATGCCGGCAGTCTTCATCATGATGCCCTCAATGCGTTTGAGTCGAGCGTTGATCTGCTCATAACGTAGCGCACATACTTCCTCATGAGTGGACAGCCGCGCTTCTGTTGCGTCAATGGTGGTCATGGTCAGTCTTCTTCTTTGGGCTGCTCAACAGGTGTCGCCCCTTGCGCGGCGGCCTGCTTCTGAATTTCGTTGATCAATCCAGCAACTTCTACAAACGGGCGGGTGCCCAGGTATTGCAAGATGCCGTTGATCAGTTGCGTTGAAAGTTTCAGTTCGTCCATGTCGTTCTCCGTGTTGTTGCCGCTATCAGGGCCAGCGGTTTGCCCTCATCAATTATGCCGTCACAGGTATGAGCAGTAAAACCCAGCAGCACCGCCAGCAGACGTTGCGAGGAAGTCCAAAAACTCAAACCTGTGCGGGCCTTGGAAGACGCTGCCGGTCGCTTTGTAGTTGATGTAGGCGTCCGACGCCTCCTTGGCAGCAGCAGTTACCACAGCAGCAATAAGCCCCGCTAAGGGGCTATAAAGGCCCACCACGCCGAAGATCAGAAGACCGTAGATGAAGTGGTTTGCCTTGTCCTGCGGAAGCTGTGGCAGCATCATGCGGCCCAGGGCAAAGGAGGAGTCACTACAGGAGGATTGATCTGGTTGTCGATCTGCTGGACAACTGCTGCCTCTGTGGTGAACTTGTCCACTCCGTTAGCCCAGATCCAACCAAGCACTTGGTCTTGAGTGAGTTGGTCGTAGGGGACAAAAGATGTGCCTTGCACTACAGGAAATGAACAGGTTGAATAGACGCTGCTGTTGTATGTGCCATCTGTGCCATTGCACGACCAATGCGCGGTCACAACATAGTCTGTTCCATCTGGGGTTTGAGGAATACAGTCGAGGGCAGTAATTTGCCAAGTAATAACGGGTGCCATTTTAAACTCCTTTCAAGCCATGATTTGCAAATGCTCCATGCAACATTTCTCGTGCTAATTGCACAAAATCTGCTGCCATATCTTTTGAATCAAACACTCCAAGATGTTTGGTTCGACCTTGGTATTTGACTCGACCAATCCATTTTTTACAAGCCTTACTCCACACAACTCCTTTGTGCCCAGATGTGTTGTGCGAGTACATTCCTGCGTTTCTTTGATTTTCTGCTTTTGTTGCCGCCCTTAAATTACCAATCCAATTGTTCATTGGGTTGCAATCTGCATGATCAACAATTTCTGGCAAATAACCGTGGTGCATCAAAAAAATTATTCTTGCCAACGGATGATGTACGCGATTTATTGCAACCGTGGCATGAGAGCCGGAATAACATCCCGCTTGTTTTCCGGCGTGTTTTGGGTTCCACTGTTTCCAAGCCAGATCAGTTTTAAAGTCTGATCTTGGCCTTTCTTTCCAGAGCAGCACCCCGCCCCTGTACTCAAACAGGCGATGTGCCTCTTCTTGTGTCAGGGTGGTCATGGTTTAGGCTCCTTTCAGTTGGGCTTTGAGGCTGTCCACCTCGGCTTTGAGTTCTTGCAAGGCTTTTACAAGAACTGGGATGAGGTCTTGGCGCACAGACTTGTACGGCTCCTCTCCTTCTGGTGCAGGGTCTTTCCACTCGTCAATTAGGTCAGGGAACACCTGCTCAAATTCTTGAGCAATAAAGCCACGGTCGCCTTTGATGTCCTTGCCCTTGCCTGCCTTCCAGTCGAACTTGCGCGGCTTAAGTGCCATGATTTTGTCAAGGCCGACATCAAGGTCTTGGATGTTTTCTTTGAACCGCTGGTCAGAAATAGCGCTGATGGTAGTGTTGGTGGCGAAAACTGTTCCGGCCCAGTCTACATAGAACCTGTACGCTGAGGCTCCGTTGGAGTACATGGCAAACGAGTTGCTTGAACTCGTTGTTGCGGAGCTATAAGAACCAACAAAACCATTATTACCAAGGTCAATGCCAGTTGCGGTTCCACCATAAGATGTCTTCTTCACCAGCAAATTCCCACTGGTGTCGATACGGGCGCGTTCGGTGGCCGCTGTGTAAAACAGCATATTGACCGACTGCGCCGTGCGAAGCTGACAGTTGTTGCTGCCGTCAACACCAAGCACAAATGCAGTAGATGCATTTCCAACCTGAATGTTTGTAACTGTTCCAGACGCTCCGCCGTACACCTCCAGCTTTGCCCCCGGCGAAGTAACGCCAATTCCTAAATTCCCACTCGCATCCAGCGTCATTGCCTGCGTGAAGGTGATGGCTGCGCCTGCGGTGCCGGAGGCTGCGTTGAACCAAGTGAAACTGCCGTTGCCAGTGCCTGCACCGTACAGGTTGGCTGCGCCGTTGTTGGTGTAGACATAGTTGCTGCCATTCCATCGGGCGTTGGAAGTCAGATACAAAGAGTTGATGCCAAGACCCCACAGAGCATTACCTGTAACCTGCCCAAGTTCAATGGCTTTACCACTCCCCCAAGCACTCGGCGTCACCCCCAGGCCGAGGTTGCCGGAGGAGTCGAGACGCATTCGCTCGGTGGCCCCGCCTGAGTAGAACAGCAAATTGCTTTCAGAGCCAAGGCCAATACCTTGTGCTTCTGTATGCGCGAACCATCCAGCACCTGCCCCAGCTGAGTTGATGAACCACTGGTAGTACTTGCTTGGCCCGTAAGATGTGCCGCTGTCCTGAATGGTCAGCAAGTTCTGAGAATTAACGTTGCCGTATATCATGAACTTGGCTGCAAAGGCTGCGGGATTACTAGTCCCCAGGCCAAGGCTGCTACCATCAAACACCAACGCAGACCCAGTAGTCAGGACTTTGGAGGCATTCAAATAAGCCACACCGTTGGCGGTGCCGCCGTTGATCGTCACCGTTGATGTGGTGGTCAGGGCGTTTGCAGTAAGAGTAGTACCGTCAAAAGTCAGATTTGCAGATCCCGCAAGAGATCCGCTGCTGTTATATTGCACCTGAGTGTTTGATCCACCAATAGCCCCGGTGCCTTTTGTGGCCAACACTTGCACCGTACCGCCACTGTCCTTGTAGAACAGCTTTCCATCGGCCGCGTTTACGGCAAGCTCTACACCACTTGCAGATGTGGTCAAGTTTGCCGCCAAAGGCACATTCGACGGAGTGGTAGATCCGTAGACAAGCAGAGGAGTAAAGCCGGTCTGGGCCATGATTTTTCCTTAGAAAGAACCCCCAGCAACGCCGCCTGTTATTTGGCCTGTGCTGGGATTGCAGGTTATCGACGAGTTTACCAATTGGGGCAAATTCCCGGTAGTAGCCGACACGAACGTCAGGTAGTTTGTCGCGTTGGTCGAATTGGCTGTGATCGCCGTGTTTGTTGCATTTGTTGCGGTGGTTGCAGTTGTGGCAGTGGTTGCTGATCCCACAGACAACGTGCTCTGCGCAACATACTGAGGAGCCGTAACGCCTGCGGTCAGGACGTAATTCGATGTCCCAAGGGCCAGGAAAGTGGTAGCACCAGAGCCGGTGTTGTAAGCGATTGCCCCAGCAGTACCGCCTGCGATGTTGGTCGCAGTGGTGGCCGATGTCGCAGTGCTCGCATTGCCGCTCAAAGTTGCCGTGATGGTGCCGGCGCTGAAATTGCCCGATGCATCCCTGGCCACAATCGCACTGGCCGTGTTTGCACTCGTTGCAGTCGTGGCACTGTTGGAGACCTTACCTGCCGTCGAGATGGTCGAGAGATAAGTGTCAGAGATTGCCGAGGCGTTCCATGTCCCCGCGGTCAGCGTACCAACCCCAGTGATGCCGGTGTATGAGCCGCTGATGTACGCCGACCCAACGGTTCCCGAGGTGATCTGGTTTCCGTTGATGGCAATCGCAGTCGATGCCGCAGCCGTCAGTTGACCCTGGGCATTGACCGTAAATGTCGCAACCGAGCTTGCGCTTCCATAAGATGCAGCAGTCACCGCTGTGTTGGTGATGCTGAAGGTCGTGCCAGTCAGCGTCAGGCCAGTGCCTGCGGTGTAGGTTCCTGGCCCTGAAAACTGCTGCCAGATGACTGGAGTGGTTCCAACTACAGTCACGTTGGAAGTCTGCACCCATCCGGTGTTTGCGTACAAAGTTCCATTTGAGACAAAAGTGAAATCACCGCTTGCAATCTCAATCGCGGTATCAAAATCGGTTGCTCGAGTCAGAACCGTTCCACCAGTTGCCCAGGTGTAGATGCCGTTGTTTGCTTGAGTCGCTTCGTTCTTGACCAGCACGCGGTCGCCGTTTTGCAGCGTGTACCCGTCCAAAATTGTCAGAGCCACCGACAGAGTCAGGGTCGCACCAACACCAGCAGTACCGTTGTTGTAAGTCACCGTACCGCCGGTCAGCGCGGCCAGAGTGTTTGGCGTAGCCGCAGCGCATGATGCGTGGATATGCAGGCCCTCTGCCACAGCATCGACGTACTGCTTGGTGGCCAGTTGCAAAGCCGACGTGGGGTCTTGTGTGACGGTGACGGATGTCAGGCCGGCCAAGGTCAAACTGGTCGCACCCAGACTGATGGTAGTGGTCCCAACGGTCACTGAAGAATTGGCCAACCCCCCATTCGGGATGTTGGTCAGCGTATTGTTTGTTCCGCTGATGCTCTTGTTCGTCAGAGTCTGCGTACCCGTCAGCGTGGCCACAGTTGAATCAATTGCGATGGTGACCGCAGACCCACCGTTGAATGATGTCCCAGTCAATCCAGTACCAATGGTCAACGCATTCGTTGTGTTGGCCGTGATGGTGGCAGATCCACCCAAGGCAACCGTGCTGCCGTTGAACGTGACGCTGTTATTGGTCAGCGCACTGTTGGGAATGTCTGAAAAGGTGTTTGATGACCCGGACATCGACTTGTTGGTCAATGTCTGCGTGCCAGACAGGGTGGCGACCGTCGAGTCAATCGCAATCGTGACCGGTGTTGATCCGTTGTAGCTGCCACCAGACAAACCCGCCCCAATGGTCAAAGCATTAGAGGCGGTGGCCGTCACCGTGATCGAGCCACCAAGAGAGACTGAAGAAGCGGTGAAGGTAGTCGTCCCAGTTATCAGAATGGCGTCTGGGATTAGAGCGATACTGCTCAACGCAATTCTTGCCTTTTCCACCCCAACTCCTTGTGACGTTTATGCC
>DAITMV010000037.1:0-18833 GCA_036834985.1 Burkholderiaceae bacterium
TGCTGCTGCAGCCCTTTCATACAGGCAAACCCGTGGGTTCCGATATGCTGTTTATCAGGCTCGATGGAAATCACGCGCCCGTTCTCTATGTTTGCGATCAATCCACAACTGGACTCGCAAATACGACAAATTGTATGCTTGCTGTTCAAGAACCTGACTCCTGGTATGCACGTTCATGGGCTTGATGCCGAACAATGAGATACTCAGGCTCCGACGCGATGGCGGTCTTGAGAGAAATCGACATTCGATTGTGAAATCTCGCCACTGTCGTGAAAACAATCCATTGACGATATGACTGCATCAACCCGCACTGGCGCACCCTCGGCCAACGGACCCACCCTGTTGGGCGCCTACGCCAGCCTGCTCTATGATTACCTCCATTCGATTGGTGTGGACCTGAACGCTATATTGTCGGAGGCCGATCTTGCGCCGTTGCATGGCAAGGGCTCACTCACACAGACATCACGAGCCCATTGGTTGGGGATGGTTGACCGATTTGCCAGCCAGTTTGCAGATCCGGACATTGCCCTTAAGATTGGCGAAACGTTTCAGATCAAACATCTGGGCCAAGCCGGCCATGTATTGATCAGTTGTGCAACCTTGGGCGAGGCAGGCCAGCAGGTGGTGCGGTATAACCGGCTGATGGGTGACGTGGGAAACTCCCGGGTTTCGCGGAACGGTGCGTGGGCGCAAGACGTCTTTGAATGGCCTGAAAACACGCCGCCACCACCTGCCCTCGAGCAAATATGGGCTGCGGCCACCGTGAGCCTGGGCCGTTGGCTGACGGGCCGAAGCGACTGGCCCTGGGAAGTACACTTTCGATTTCCCCACCCCGGCAATCTGTCCAACTATGAAAGGATTTTCAAATCAACGCCCCTATTCGGCCAACCCGCCAGCCAACTGGTTTTCCCGAGTTGGGTGCTTGATTTACCCATCGCGACCGGCAATGCGCAATTACGTTTGATCGCTGAAACACAAGCCAAGGCGGCACTGGACACCCTTCATGCAGAGCCTGACATACTCAGACGAATTCGCCCGCTGATTGAGCAGCACATGGCTGCGGGTGATATTTCGCTCGATTCGATAGCCCCACGTCTGGGACTGTCAACCCGGACCTTACACCGACGGCTGAACGAGGCTGGCTGTCACTTCAGGGAACTGATCGATCAGGTACGGCAGGCTCGCGCCGAACACCTGTTGGTCAGCCCCGACGTATCGCTGGCTGAAATTGCATTTATGTTGGGCTATGGGGAACAAAGCACCTTTCAACACGCCTTCAAACGATGGACTGGACAGACGCCGGGAGACTACCGGGCCCATCGATTAAATGACCCGCTGCGAACCAATCCGCGTGCACCTGGGCTGTGATGACCCAAGCCCAGCGATTATCCACCCCCCACCCCACATCACTACGCAAGCCCTGCCGGATAATCCCCAGTCCTTGTTTAACCGTGCACCCGTATGACACCCGCATTAGGGTTCGCAGCAGGTCTGCTGCTGAGCCTGATCGTTTTTCATCAGCAAAGCACGCTGGGTACCGCCAGTGCGGTGCTTGGGCTGGTATTGGCGCTGGCTGCGGGAATTGCGTTTTTCCTGCATCGTAGGCAACTCCCCGGCGGCTCACTGTTGATCGTTGCAAGCTGTCTGGGAGCCTGCATCGGTTGGAACAACACCTTGTGGCAGGCCCGTCTGCGGCTGGACGATCAACTACTGCCCGCCTGCGAGGGCATACCGCTATGGGTCGACATCACTGTGGCTGACTTACCGACCCCGATTGACATCGGTATCAAGTGGACTGGAGAGCTCACGCACTTTACCCCGACCAATGAATGTCCTCGCCTGCCATCAAGGATATCAATGGGTTGGTATACGGGATTTTCACGTCAGTCGACAGGCCCACCGCCCGCACTGCAGGTGGGGCAGGTTTGGCGTATGCCCGTCAAACTCAAACGGACCATCGCTCCATTACAGTTCGACGGCTTTGACGTACAGGCGTACTGGTTTGCAAATCAAATCGGAGCCACCGGATCGGTACAGGCGCGTCTTGCAAAATCAAAGGCGACCGTGGTGGGTCATCGCTTCTCAATCGGTATCGGTATTGAGCAACTCAGAGCATTGTTTCGTACACACATACAACACGCTTTGGGCGATCGGCCCTTGGCAGGTGTAATTGTTGCGCTGGTGCTGGGCGATCAAAAAGCCATCACCGCAGCGCAATGGCGGGTGTTTACCGCCACAGGGGTTGGGCACCTTGTCTCCATCTCAGGCATGCACATCACCTTGTTTGCAGCCCTGTCGGGCTTTTGTGTGCTGCATCTATGGAAGCGCAGCGCACGGCTGTGCACCTGGGTCCCTGCGCCCAAAGCTGCTGCTTTAATCGGCTTTGTTTTCGCCATGGCCTACAGCCTATTGGCAGGCTGGGGGGTACCGGCCCAGCGCACGGTGTGGATGCTGTGCGCGGTGGTTCTGGGGGTATTGATACAAAGCCGACCGTCACCGGCGCACATACTGAGTTTTGCGGCCAGCCTGCTGATGCTGCTGGACCCATGGTGCGTGCTCAGCGCAGGCTTCTGGTTGTCATTTGGGGCAGTGGCACTGCTGATGTACAGCAGCGTTGGGCGCTATCGGCTGATCAAACCGCGTTACCTTGCGGCGCGTCAGGCCCTGTCGGCTCAGTGGGTAGTGACGGTGGGGCTGGTTCCGCTGTCGTGCATGATGTTCTCGCAACTGTCGCTGGTCAGCCCCTTGGCCAATGCGTTTGCCATTCCCTGGGTCAGCTTTGTGGTGACACCACTGGCCATGCTGGGTACCTTCACCGGGCTGGAGTGGCCGCTGGTTCTGGGCCATCAAACCTTGCACTGGATCATGCAACTGCTCGAACCGATGGCCGCCTGGTCATGGGCCACCATGCCCGTTGCGCAACAACCAGGCTGGATCATGGCCATCAGCATGACGGGGGTTCTGTGGTTACTGGCGCCCCGCGGTATTCCATGCAAACCAGTCGCTTGGGTCATGATGACATCGCTGTGGTGGTGGCCCGTCAGCAAACCCGCATCGGGCGAGTTCTGGATGGAGGCCATGGACATCGGGCAAGGCAATGCCGTGGCAATCCGGACACGGCATCACACCCTGATTTACGACACCGGCCCGGCACCCAATCCTCAAGCCGACAGCGGGGCGCGGGTGGTGGTTCCGTGGCTCAACCAGCACGGCGTTGCTCACCCGGATAAGTTGATTGTGTCGCACCAAGACAGTGATCACTCTGGCGGCGCACCCATCGTGCTGGAGCTGGCAGCCCCCAGGGAACTCTCAAGCTCAATGGCTGCTGACCACCCGCTGATTCAACAGGCCGTGCAACACGGCATACCTCACACCCCATGTCGACAAGGTCAGCGATGGGAATGGGACGGTGTGCAGTTTGAAATACTTTTCCCGCATGAGGACGATTTTTCAACCTGGGACAAACCCAACGACACCTGCTGTGTTCTAAGAATTGCCACGGCAAGCCACAGTGCCTTGCTGGCAGGCGATATCGGCGTTGCCCAGGAGCGAGCCCTCATCGAGCGCATGCCAGACCGTATCGACACCGATATTTTGCTGGTGCCCCATCATGGTTCAAAAACCTCATCGAGCGAGGCTTTTCTGGACACCACCACGCCCCAACTGGCGATTTTTCAGTTGGGTTACCGGAACCGCTACGGACACCCCAAACCCGACATCCTGGCCCGCTACGAGAAGCGACATATTCCCTACTTGCGAACCGACCACAGCGGCGCCATCGCCGTTCGCATCCCTGCACGCCAGCCCATCGAATGGCAAGCTGCCAAAACTGCCAAAAAACGATACTGGCATGTACAAGCAAGCACAGCTGTCATCTGGGCCGAGGAGAATTAACAATCTGTGTCAAATGGACTATGCAATATCCCCCACCAGTGGCACAGTTCTTGTTAGGGTGAGGTATAAGGGGAAAATTCAAATGACATCCACCATTTTTAACGAAATGAGCCTCGCCGACGGCACGAACCGTCAGCACTATCAAGACTTTGCCGCCTGGCTGAGCAAGCAGCCCGCTGACTCTCTGACCAACAAGCGTGCTGAAGCTGATCTGATTTTTCGTCGGGTCGGCATTACCTTCGCGGTCTACGGCGACGACGCGGGAACCGAACGTCTCATTCCATTCGATATCATTCCACGCATCATCCCGGCCAGGGAATGGAAGCAGCTGGAGACGGGGCTACGCCAGCGGGTGAAAACGCTGAACATGTTTTTGCACGATATCTATCACGATCAAAACATCATCAAGGCAGGAGTCATACCAGCCGAACAAATCTTCACCAACGCGCAGTACCGCCCCGAGATGCAAGGCATCGATGTACCAGGCAACATCTATGCGCATATTGCAGGCATCGACGTTGTCCGAGCGGGCGAAGGCGAGTTTTACGTGCTCGAAGACAACCTGCGAGTACCCAGCGGCGTGAGCTACATGCTGGAAAACCGCAAGATGATGATGCGTCTTTTCCCCGAACTGTTTTCACGCAACCGGGTTGCGCCCGTAGAGCATTACCCTGACCTGCTGCTCGATAACCTGCGTTCGGTATCGCCCATGGGCACCACCGACCCCACCGTGGTGGTCCTGACACCGGGCATGTACAACTCGGCCTATTTTGAGCACGCCTTCCTGGCCCAGCAAATGGGCATCGAGCTGGTCGAAGGCAAGGACCTCTTTGTAGAAGACGAGGTGCTGTTTATGCGCACCACCCAGGGCCCCAAGCGGGTGGATGTGATTTATCGCCGTGTCGATGATGACTTCCTCGACCCCTTGGCCTTCCGTCCGGACACCCAGTTAGGCGTACCCGGCTTGCTATCGGTCTACCGTGCTGGTAACGTGACCTTGGCCAATGCGATTGGCACCGGGGTGGCCGACGACAAGTCCATCTATCCGTTTGTACCGGACATGGTTCGTTTCTACCTGGGCGAAGAACCGCTGCTGAACAACGTACCCACATGGCAGTGCCGCAAGCCTGACGACCTCAAGGAAGTGCTGTCCCGGTTGCCGGAGCTGGTCGTCAAGGAGGTGCACGGCGCAGGCGGCTACGGCATGTTGGTCGGGCCGGCCTCTACCCAGGCAGAGATCGAAAAATTCCGTCAACTGCTGATTGCCCATCCTGACCGATACATCGCGCAGCCCACCTTGTCTTTATCTGCCTGTCCAACCTTTGTGGAAGCGGGCATTGCCCCGCGCCACATCGACCTTCGCCCCTTTGTGCTGTCAGGCAAGGATGTGGCGATGGTGCCTGGCGGGCTGACTCGCGTGGCCCTGCGTGAAGGCTCACTGGTGGTCAACAGCAGCCAGGGCGGTGGTACCAAAGATACGTGGGTGCTCGAAAAATGAATAACAATAAACACTGTGAAGGGACAGGATCATGCTAAGCCGCACCGCCGACCACCTGTACTGGATGGCCCGCTACATCGAGCGTGCCGAAAATACCGCCCGCATGTTGGATGTGAACGTACAAACCGCCCTGCTTCCACAATCGTCCGAAGAGTCGGATCAAGGTTGGCGAGCCATGTTGTCCATTTCCGAACTACAACAGTCCTTTGGCAAGCGACATAAATCGCTTACTCCCGAGGCAGTGCTTGAGTTTATGGTCCGTGACCCCAACAACCCCTCGAGCATTTATTGCTGCCTGCAGGCGGCCCGCGAAAACGCACGCGCCGTGCGCGGAACGCTCACGACAGAAGTCTGGGAAACCCACAACACCACCTGGCTTGAGCTGCGCCACCAACTCGATAACGGCATGCTGCAGCAAGACCCCTCGCAGTTCTTTGAATGGGTCAAGTTCCGTTCACACCTGTCGCGCGGGGTCACCATTGGTACCATGCTAAAGGACGAAGCGTTTCACTTTATCCGCACCGGTACCTTCCTTGAACGGTCGGACAACACCGCCCGCCTGCTGGATGTGAAATTTCATAGTTTGCCGTTCAACCCGGTGGGAGATGCCGGTTTACCGACCGATCAACATGCCGACTACTACCACTGGGCAGCAATCTTGCGCTCGGTGTCTGCGTTTGAGATTTATCGCAAGGTGTACCGCGATGTCATCACGCCGGCCCGTGTGGCCGAGCTATTGATGCTGCGTGCCGACATGCCTCGCTCGCTGTTGTGCTCGATCAATGAAGTCTGCATCAACCTGGCAGCGGTCCGCAACAATTACTCGGCCGATACCGAACGCCGGGCCGGACGTCTGCGTGCCGACCTGCTGTATGGACACATCGACGACATCCTGCAGACCGGATTACACGCCTACCTGACCAACTTTTTGGAACGCATCAATGACCTGGGCAACCGCGTCAGCCGCGACTTCCTGGTCCCGCTTAGCGCTTAAAGAGGATCTGACTGTGAAGCTCTCCGTCCTGCACGAAACCCGCTACAAATACACTTGGCCTGTGGTCTACAGCATCCAGCATGTCAGGCTGTATCCACGGGAAGAGGCGCATCAATCGGTATTGCAATGGAAGGTCGACTCCCCCACCCGGAGCACCGTGAGCAACGACACGTTTCAAAACCGGGTTCACACCTTCACCGTGAACGCCTCACATCAGGACCTGTGCGTCAAGGCCAAAGGCATCATTGAGATCAATCCCTTGCACGACGGCATTTTGCTCGGCGAGCACCAACTGATTTCACCCCACACCTTTACCGTGGCCACCCCATTGACAGCCAGTGGTGATCCCATTCGCACCCTGGCTGAGCAGGCGATGGCCAAACCGGGCTCGTTTCATGAAAAAATCATGCGACTGGCCAACGCTGTCGCCGATCGTGTGAACTATCGCAAAGGGACCACCACCGTTCGCTCCACCGCCATTGAGGCGCTGGAACAGGGTTGCGGGGTTTGTCAGGACCACGCGCATGTCATGCTGGCCTGTTTGCGCAGCCTGGGTATGCCAGGCCGGTATGTCAGTGGCTATTACTTTGCAGGCTTTGCCTCCCAATTTGCCAGCCACGCCTGGGTGGATGTATTTGACCCCTATCTTCAGCAATGGATCAGCATCGACCCCACTCACCGCTGCTTTGCCAGCGACCAACATTGCCGGCTGGCAATCGGGCGAGATTACGAAACCGCGGCGCCCATTCGTGGCGTACGTTCCGGGGGTGGAAAAGAAAGCCTCTCGGTGAATGTTCAGCTCGAAACACTCGAGCTGGCCTAAAGTGATTTAAAATCTGGGGATCGATGATGCGATGTGCATAAAAACGTGCATGGTGTGTCATATGCATCATGCACCAACATGCAGCGTGAGCCTTGTTGGTGCACGAACCCCCTCTCCATTCAACGGTTAATTCATGACATATTGTGTGGCCACCCGCCTACGTAGCGGCATCGTATTTTTATCCGACTCCCGAACCAACGCAGGCGTCGATCACATTGGCACATTCCGCAAAATGACTGTGTTTGAAGAATCAGGCGATCGCGTTATTGTGATGATGTCAGCAGGCAACCTGGCGGTGACCCAATCGGTCCGAGAAGCGCTCTCACGCCCGGGCGAGGACGATGAGATGACCGTCTGGAACGCGCCCACCATGTTTGATGTCGCCAAAGTCGTCGGCAAGGCGGTGCGCACCGTGTACAAGGATGACTCAGAGGCCTTGCGCGAATTTGGCATCGACTTCAATTGCAGCCTGATTATCGGTGGTCAAATCAAGGGGGAAGCGTGTCGGCTGTTTCAGATTTATTCGGCAGGCAATTTCATTGAAGCCAGCGACGAAAACCTCTACTTTCAGATTGGCGAGGCCAAATACGGCAAGCCCATCCTGGACCGTGTTGTCAAACCGGACACCTCACTGGACGAAGCGGCCAAATGCGCCCTAATCTCGATGGACTCGACCGTGAGGTCCAACCTGTCGGTGGGCTTGCCGCTTGATTTAATTTGCTACGAAGCGGATTCGCTGCGCATTAACCGCTTTGTCAAAATTGACGATACCAACAGCTACTATCAGATGGTTCGCCACACATGGGGCGACAGGCTCAAACAAGTATTCCTTGAGTTACCGACCCCCAGCTGGAACAACGATATGCCAGCGAGCGACCCCTCTGCGCACGGGCTGCGAATCAGCAAACCCGTGGCGCAAGGGCGTTAGGCAACGGTGTTGGGTACTAGCGCACCTGGCTGGAATAATGCGCGGCCTTGCGGTTCAGGTCCTCACTGAGCTGCCCCAAGGCGCCCATCACCTGTTCCACGGCATTGGCACCCACTGCATTTTCTTCAGCGGTTTGGCTCACTTTTTCAACATGCTGCGCAATTCGAGTCGACGCCTGCGATTGCTCCTTCAGCGCCAGGCTGATGTCCTGAACCACCTCTTGAACCGTGCTGGTATGGGCCTCGATCTCACGCATGCAAACCACTAGCTCCTCGGACTGATGCAGACACCGGTTCACGCGATCTGACCACAACGACATTTGATTCACAGACTCTGTTGTACCCCCTTGAATCGCCTGTACCATTTGAGCAATCTCGGTGGTTGACTGCGTGGTACGTTCTGCCAGCGAGCGTACCTCATCGGCGACCACCGCAAATCCACGCCCTTGCTCTCCGGCACGCGCTGCCTCAATGGCAGCGTTTAACGCGAGCAGATTGGTTTGTGCCGCAATCCCTTCAATCACCTCGACGATACGATTGATATCCTGTGATCGATCCCCCAGATTGGAAATCGTGACCAACATCTGCTTGGCCGCTTCATGCAAGGACGCTATTTCACTGGCGTTTCGGTTAACCACGTCCAGTCCGTTGCCAGACAGGCGTCTGGAGTCCTCCGACAGGCGATGGGCTTCGGAAGAAGAATCAGACACCTGCGCAATCGATGTGGTTAACTGCTCGATACTGCTGGCCATGTCGGCCGTCGATTGAGAGGTTTGATCGGCCAGGTTCTTGAGCAGCGTAGTTTGTTCCAGCACGTCGGAAGCCTGTTGCTTGACCTGGGTAGAGGAGTCGGCGATATTGCTCAGCGTACCCCTTAACTGAACACGCAGTGCCTCGATCGACTGGGCCAGCGACCCCTCGGTCGGCTGACTACGCTCCAGATCGGTGATTTGCAGATGTCCCTTGGCAACCCGTTGGGCCACATGAACCAATACGGCGGGCTCAGCTCCCAATTTGGTCATCAATCCCCGATACATCAACCACAAGGCAACTGTTACTGCGCTACCAAACAAAAATGCAAACACGCTGTCGTCGATAACCATCGCTTTGATCAGCGCCGCTTGACTCGTCAACGCAGACTGGCTCACCGCGCCCAGCTCGTTTTGAGCCCACACGCTCAGTTCACCGGCAGCCTTTGAAACGGGGCGGTCAATCCCTTTGACCACTTTATCAACTGCAAAAGAGCTCAGGGGGTCATCAGATACAAAGTGTTTTAGTGCCTCTTCATACCTGTCAACCATGATTCTTAAATCAGTGGCTAAGGTCAAAATAACCTGATGCTGCTGCGAATAGCCAGCAACCGTCGGATCTTTTTCCAGCTCGGTTAATTGCTGCCGAAGGGTCTGTTGCAGCTCTTTAAATTCTGAGAGGTATTTATCACGTGAAGCAGGGTCTGCCCCCCGCAGCAAAATGTGATTGTATGCTTTGGCCAGCGCGATGACGTTGGACTCGACTTTTCCCGTGACATGCGCAATATGCCCCAGCCGGACAACCTTGTTAAAGTCGGTCGACAGGGTATTGCTCAGATCCCTGCCTTCCCACATGGTCATGACCAACAAAGCAATCAACCCCGTAAAAATACCGACTATCACGCTCAAAAACGCAGACTTCACCGTGCGAAACATACTTCCCCCCCACCCATCAAATAACTGCTAAGAGCGTGTCAGTGTGATCCCGCTCTATCTATTTGATGAACACCAAAATGGGGCAGCCCGTCTTAAATGATTAACACCAACGGGGGCTGTTTATTGGGCAGCCCAGCCGCCATCCATATTCCATGCAGCACCGCGTACCTGGCTGGCAGCCGGGGAGCACAAAAACACCGCCATCGCTCCCAACTGTTCAGGCGTGACAAATTCGTGTGAAGGTTGTTTTTCGGACAGGAGTCCAATTTTTGCCTCATCCATGGATACGCCCTGTGCCTGCGCCCGAGCATCGACCTGCTGTTGCACCAGCGGTGTCAACACCCAACCCGGGCAAATAGCATTGCAGGTGATACCTGTGGTTGCGGTTTCCAGTGCCACCACCTTGGTCAAACCAACCACGCCATGTTTGGCGGCCACATAGGCTGATTTTTGGGCCGACCCGACCAGCCCGTGGACCGATGCGATGTTGATGATTCGTCCCCAATTAGCCCGGCGCATCGCAGGCATAGCCAGTCGGGTGGTGTGGAACACGGCCGACAGATTGATTGCTATCACCGCATCCCAACGCTCCACCGGAAAATCTTCCACGGCCGCTACATGTTGAATGCCGGCGTTATTGACCAGAACATCCACGGCACCAAAACGCTCTGCCGCACATGCCATCAGGGCCTCTATCTCGTCGGGGTGCTGTAAATTGGCGCCGTGATAGACCACTTGCCCGCCATAGGCCGATAACTCCTGTACCAAGGCCTGGACCGCAGCCTGATCGGCAAAACCATTCAGAACAAGATTGGCGCCCTGTTCGGCTAAAGCGCGCGCAACGCCAAGACCAATACCGCTGGTTGAGCCGGTGACCAGTGCTGTTTTTCCTTTTAACATCCGAAGTTCCTTTTCTGTTGAACGCCCTGCGTCATGACAAACCGCAGTTTGCATGGAATACTGAACAAACGCATAACACTCGAAAGGTATATCCCGATGCTGACACCTCGCTTGCGCAAGGTTCAATGGCTAAGCCCCGCGGGGCTGTTTAACATGGCCTACAAGGAGTGGGGTGAACCAGACAATCCACACGCACTGATCTGCGTTCATGGATTGACGCGCGTAGGCCAGGATTTTAATGATCTGGCCCAAGCGCTTGGCCATGAGGTCCGTGTAGTCGCCCCCGATGTTCCAGGCCGAGGAGGCTCCGACTGGCTACCCGACCCCTCCCTGTATGCGATCCCCGTGTATGTGGCAGCCTGCGTGGCGCTGTTGGCACGGGTCAACGCAACAACGGTGGACTGGCTGGGCACCTCCATGGGCGGGCTGATTGGCATGGGACTGGCCGGGCTATCGAACAGCCCTGTTAGAAAACTGATCATCAACGATGTGGGCCCCACGCTCAATTTCGAGGCCTTGCAACGTATCGGAGCTTACACAGGGCAAGCCATCAGCTTTGGGACGTTGCAACAGGCGTGTGAGTACATCAAAACCATCAGTGCGCCATTTGGACCCCATACCGATGCCCAATGGATGGCCATGACCCAAAGCGTTATGGTTGAAAAAGATGGCGTGCTCAAACCGCATTATGACCCGGGCATCGGTCAGGCCTTTAAAAACATCACCCCCGAGATGGCTCAGATGGGCGAGGCGGCGTTGTGGGCCAGTTACGATGCAATCACCGCCGATACCTTGTTGATTCGCGGAGAACACTCGGACCTGCTGACCCCCGAGACAGCAGTGGCGATGACCCAACGGGGCCCCAAGGCCAAACGTATCGACATAGCGGGCGTCGGTCACGCCCCCACCTTCATGAATGCACAACAAATTGAGATCGTTCGGGAATTTTTGCTGGGATGAGCACTCTTATTTGCCCTGGGTGATAAACAATTGCGAAAACGGCATAGCCTTCCGGTGGTATTGGCCCGCATGGTTTGAGACAATAGGATTATGGTTTCAGTCAACTCCTCATTACAGGCCAGTCAGGATCAATTCTTCCTGCCAGCACTGGCGTTATTGTCCGAACAGGACGCCGCCCGTGTGCGAACCGCCCTGGCCTACGCAGCAGAACACGGCGCCGGCCAGGTGCTTGACACCCGCGAGCCGGCACTGTCTCACATGCTCGCGGTGGCTGATTTATTGGCTGAACTGCGTACGGATGCGGATACCCGAATCGCCGGCATACTGGCCCCTTTGTCTTTTTTTGACAAACATCTGGAAAAACGCGCAGAAGCACTGTTCGACAAAGAAGTCGTTCATATGCTGTTCAGTCTGCGTCAGTTATATAAACTTCGCACGGTGGTCGGTGCACATGCTGACGCCAACCTGACCACGGCCAAATGGGCCGACCAGGTTGAAACCCTGCGCAAAATGATGCTGGCCATGGCCAGTGATGTACGGGTTGTCTTGATTCGCCTGTGCTCCCGACTGCAAACATTGCGGCACTTTAGCGGCCTTGACGACATCAAGGCCCAACGGGGCGATTTATGGAAAGTAGCGCAATACACCGCGCGTGAATCACTGGATCTGTATGCCCCTCTGGCCAACCGCTTAGGTTTGTGGCAAATCAAATGGGAAATGGAAGATCTCTCCTTCCGGTTGCTTGAACCCGATACCTACAAACGCATCGCCAAAATGCTCGATGAAAAACGCACTGAGCGTGAAGCGTTTATCAACCAGGCCATGGAAACCATCCGGGAACATCTGGAAGCCTTGGGCATTCACGCTGAAATCTCAGGCCGCCCCAAACACATTTACAGCATCTGGAACAAGATGCGCGGCAAGGGACTGACCTTTGACCAGCTCTACGATGTGCGTGCCTGCCGGGTGATCGTGGACGATGTCAAAAGCTGTTATACCGCGCTGGGCGTTGTGCACGAGCTGTGGACACCCCTATCCAAGGAATTTGACGACTACATCGCCAAGCCCAAACCCAATGGTTATCAGTCGCTGCACACGGTGGTGACTGATCGCAGCGGCAAAACACTCGAGGTGCAGATTCGCACACACGATATGCACAGCTTTGCTGAGTATGGTGTGGCTGCCCACTGGCGGTACAAGGAATCTGGCAAGGCGGGTTATGCCGGCAACAGTCGTGCTGATGGAGACTTTGAAAACCGTATCGCCTGGCTGCGTCAGCTTCTGGCCTGGAAAAACGAAGTCACGGACACCATGGCTGAACCCTCGGCCTGGACTGACAAACTCAAAAGCACGGTACTCGAAGGCACGGTTTACGTATTTACACCCCAGGCCCGTGTGATCGAATTGCCTGCCGGCAGCACACCGGTCGACTTTGCCTACCACCTGCACTCCGAGTTGGGTCATAAGTGCCGCGGTGCCAAAGTCGATGGTGCCATGGTGCCACTGAACACTCCGCTGCAAAGTGGTCAAACGGTTGAGGTGATCACGGTACGTGGCGATGGCCCAGCGGGCCCCTCCCGCGACTGGCTCAACAGCCAGTTAGGCTATCTGATGAGCCACCGCGCCAAACAGAAGGTACGTCAGTGGTTTGCTCAGCAGGAGCTCAAGGAAACCATCGAACGCGGGCGCAGTATTGTTGAAAAGGAATTGCAGCGGATAGGTCATACCGCAATGTCACATGAGGTGCTGGCGGCCCGTCTTGGCTACCCCGGCAGTCCCGAGCTTTACGGGGCCATGGCGCGTGAGGAAATTCGCCCCCGGGCCATTGAACATTGCCTGGCCCCTCCTCCGGCCGCCACCGAGGTAGACTCGCCCGACGTTCGCATTCTCAACCGGCGCAAAACCGGCGGGGATGCTGCCAATGAATCGGGTGTGCTGGTGGTGGGTGTGGATGCGCTGATGACCCAATTGGCCCGCTGCTGCCGCCCCACGCCGCCCGATCCAATCATCGGATTTGTGACCCGAGGCAAGGGGATATCTATCCACCGCGTGGGTTGTCCTAACCTGACCTCCATGGCCCGCAATCAAAGCGAGCGCTTGATCGAGACCACCTGGGGAGAAGAAGGTGAACGGGTATATCCGGTCGACTTGATCGTGATGGCCAATGACCGTCAAGGCTTGCTGCGTGACATCACAGAAGTGTTCTCACGCGAAAAAATAAACGTGATTGGCGTCAACACCCAATCACAACGCAACATGGCAAAAATGCAGTTCACCGCCGAGGTCAAACATGCAGCCCAACTGCAACGCGCATTGACCCTGCTCATGGAAATCAACGGCGTATTTGAAGCACGCCGCCGGTAAGCACAACGCGTAGGGGCTCTTCGGTTTATTAATCGTCTGCGTAACCGTAACCGGGTGACAGGCGCGTCAGCAACAAGGTCTGGGCGTTGACCACTCGATTACCACGAGGCTTTTTGCGGGTGTAGTGACCGTCGGCATCCATGGCCCAGGCTTGTGTATTGTCCGCCAGCAACGCACGCAAGCCTTCGTCCAACACCCGGCGCTTTAAGCGCTTGTCCGTAATCGGAAATGCCAGCTCGATACGTTTAAAGAAATTACGATCCATCCAGTCGGCACTGGATAGGTACACATCTTCAGCACCATCATTGAAAAAATAAAAGATGCGGCTATGCTCCAGTAATCGCCCGACCAGTGAACGCACGGTGATGTTCTCTGACAAGCCCGGTACACCCGGGCGCAACGCGCATACCCCGCGCACAATGAGATCGATCTTGACACCGGCTTGACTGGCTTCGTACAACTCAGTGATGGTATTGGGCTCGAGCAACGCATTCATACGCGCCATGATGCGGGCTTTTTTACCCGCCCTGGCCAGGTCAGCCTCCCGGCGAATCGCATTGATCACATTGCTGTGCATGCTAAAGGGTGACTGCCACACCTTGTTCATAGGGCGCATACGACCCAGACCGGTCAGCTGCTGGAACACCTCCTGGACGTCGTTACCCATTTGAACATCGGCGGTGAACAATCCAAAATCCGTGTACAGGCGCGCGGTACGCGGATGATAGTTGCCCGTACCCAGGTGCATGTAGCGGCGCAGCACTTGCCGGCCTTCCTTGTTGTTCTCGCGACGCACAATCAGCAGCATTTTGGCATGGGTTTTGTGCCCCACCACGCCGTACACCACATGCGCACCCACCTGTTCGAGCTTGGAGGCCCAGCGAATGTTGGCCTCTTCGTCAAAGCGGGCCATCAGCTCTACAACAACAGTGACTTCCTTGCCATTACGAGCTGCGGCGATCAGGGTTTCCATCAAGGCCGAATCCGTACCAGTGCGGTAAATTGTTTGCTTGATGGCTACCACCCGAGGATCAACCGCCGCCTGTTTTAAAAACTCCAATACAGGGTTAAACGACTGGTAGGGATGGTGCAGCAACACATCTTTTTTGCCGATGACCTCGAACATGTTGGAAGTGCTGAGCAGATCGTCTGGCAGGCCGGCCACAAAAGTCTGGAACTTCAAATCAGGACGATCCACCATATCGGCAACCTGCATCAAGCGAACCAAGTTCACTGGACCGTTGACACGGTACAGATCAATCGGCTTTAAACCCAACTCCTTGAGGAGGCGATCGGTCATTGAGTCCGGGGCGGTATCTGCCACCTCCAGGCGAACGGCATCGCCAAAGTGTCGCTGAGACAATTCGCCCTGCAAGGCCACACGCAGGTTGGTGATTTCTTCTTCGTCCACATACAAATCGCTGTTACGCGTTACGCGGAATTGATACACACCCTGCACTTGCATGCCTGGGAACAATTCGGGGATGCAACCCTGCATGATCGAGGTCAGCATCACAAAGCCGTTTTGGTATCCCGACAAGTGATCCGGCATTTTGATCAAACGTGGCAAAGCGCGAGGCGCCTGAACAATCGCCAGGTTAGAGGAACGCCCAAACGCGTCGTCACCACTGAGCTCGACCGCAAAGTTCAGCGACTTGTTATAGACCAAGGGGAAAGGATGGGCAGGGTCCAGCCCGATAGGCGTCAGAACCGGCAGCACTTCGCGGGTAAAATAATCTTGAGCCCAATCAGTTTGTTCTTGGGTCCACGACGCCACCGTATGAAAAAAGATGCTTTCTTTTTCCAGGGCAGGCAGGATGTCCTCATTAAACAGGGCATATTGCCGATGTACCAACTGGTGAGCCCGTTGCGCCACCTGTTTAAGAGTTTCAGCGGGCGTCAAACCGTCACGCTCACGAAACTCCGGGCTCTGACGAATCTGCTCATATAAACCCGAGACGCGAATTTCAAAGAACTCGTCCATGTTGCTCGATACAATACAGACGTACTTAAGACGCTCCAGCAGGGGCACCGTGCAGTCCTCAGCCATCGCGAGCACTCGCTCGTTAAACGCCAAAATACCGAGCTCTCGGTTTAAAAACAAATCATTGCCCTGCCGTATCGTCATCCGGTCAACCTGTTCGCTGCAAAACATATAGTTCCCAATCATATTGCATTTATATTACAACTACTTGAAATGCGACATGGTTAGGTAAATTCGTAGAAGGTCGGTATCCTATTGTCCTTGCTCAGATGCAGATTTGCGAACACTACACACGATGTACAAAACCCCACACTTGGTCGCCGCCGTAGACTTGGGCTCCAGCAGTTTTCGGATGGTGATTGGAAGAATTGAGGAAATCAACGGCCAAGCCCAGATTTACGCAGTTGACAGCCTGCGTGAGCCGGTTCGTCTGGGAGCTGGGTTAGGCCCAGACAAACGTTTGGATGCGGCATCTCAGGCGCGGGCGCTGGCAGCACTACAGCGTTTCGGTGAGCGCCTTCGGTCATTTGCACCTGATAATGTTCGGGCGGTTGCGACCAATGCCGTGCGAGTCGCTCGAAATGCGCGGGATTTTCTGGCCGCAGCTGAGGCTGCGCTGGGCTTTCCTATTGAAGTGATCGCAGGACAAGAAGAAGCCCGCTTGATTTACTGCGGAGCAGCCCATTTACTCCCGATTGGACAGGGACGGCGACTGGTCGTTGACATCGGTGGAGGTTCAACCGAATTTATCATTGGACAAGATTACGAACCCATTACGCTGGACAGCCTGTATATCGGGTGTGTCAGCTCCAGCGAACGGTTTTTCCCCAATGGCATAGTGACCGCCAAAGCCATGAAAGAGGCAGTGCTCGCCGCACGTAAAGAAATCGAAGTACTGCACCGTGATTTCGTCGGTGTGGGTTGGACTCACGCGGTAGGCTCTTCGGGCACCGCTCGGGCTATTTCAGAACTGTTGGTATCCAATCAGTTGGCGCCCCATGGTATTGAACGCAACGGGCTCAATCAACTCAAGCAAATACTGGTTGAAACCGGCGATGTGAACAAACTCACGCTGGAGGGTTTAAAACCCGATCGCTTGCCAGTCATTGCCGGCGGCATCGCTGTCATGTGCGCAGTGTTTGAAGAATTAGACATCCAAACCATGCAGGTAACTGATGGCGCGTTGCGTCAGGGTGTCCTGTATGACCTGCTGGGACGCAGTCTTGAGCACGACATGCGTCAAATCACCGTTCAACAATTTATGCGTCGCTACGCCGTTGACACAACGCATGCCGAGCGTGTTGCGCTACTAGCCGTTGAAATCGTCAAACACATCGCCAAAGGTTCAGAGGAGGATATCGAACGCCTCTGTCAAAGCTTGACCTGGGCCGCAGCACTGCACGAAATCGGTTTGACCATCAGCCACAATGGCTATCACAAACACAGTGCATACATTTTGCGTTTTGCTGACATGCCTGGCTTTTCAAGACCCGAACAAAACATACTGGCGGACGTGGTCCTTGGCCACACCGGCAAGCTGGGTAAATTGATGAATGTGGTTCAAGGCGAATTACCCTGGATGGCCGTGATTGGTTTGCGTATTTCAACCCTGCTGCAACGCCGTCGTGTTCCCAACGCGGCGCCTCCCATGCACGTGGCACGTCAGGGCAAGACCATCAGCTTACACATCCCGGCACAATGGCTCGAGGAACACCCGTTAACGGAGTATTCCCTCGAAACCGAGGCCAGCGAATGGAAAAAAGTGGGATGGCGACTGGACGTCGTCAAAACATAAATTTACAGCGCAAATCCAAAGTGACGTGCGTAGCGCGCGTTCATCTTGTCCAGCGACAAGAGCATCAGGAAGTCAGCCGTATTAAAATCAGGATCCCAAGCCGGCTCACCGCAAATTTTCGCGCCCAGACGCAGATACCCTTTAATCAAGGCTGGCGCTTCCACATCAATGTCGCTACTTAACTTTTCGATAGGTAAACGATTTTTTGGGAATGCCTGATACTGAACGTCTGCCAGATGATCAGCCAGCACCCGCTGATACAGGCTGGCTGCTTGGTGACCACCATCACGCAAGCTCACGCTTGCGCATCCCATCAGGTGACGATAACCGCCCCTCTTCATGTACTCGGCCAACCCGGACCACAACAACATGATTGCAGCGCCATTACGATAGTTTGCATCAACACATGAACGCCCTACCTCGACCATATTCTTGCGAATGCCATCCAGACGATTCAAAAAGAACTCGCCCTCGGAGTACAGGCAACCAATTCTCTTGGCCTGTGCCGGTGGCAAAATGCGGTAGGTTCCTACGATGTCCTCAGTGATCAAGTCACGGACAATCAAGTGATCACAATAATTGTCGAACACGTCATGGTCGATCCCGTTGCCAACCAACTGGGCGCCGTATTCTTCACTGAAAATCTGGTAACGAAGCTTTTGTGCTGCAATGACGTCTTCCATCGATGAAGCCAAGCAGACCTCTAGCGTGGGGCCTTCGTCTTTTTTAACACTGGCAGTGATTGAAAACTGCTCTGCAAATCGTCGCTCTTGTACGTTTGACATAGTCGCTCCTTGTTTTAGCGAACGATACGGAGCGAGTATGTCAGGGAGGTGACAATGGCATTACGGTTGCGTGACTAGGGGGTCATTAGAATGGAGGCTCGGTGTGGTTATACCCAAGTGTCAGTGCGTGCTCAGCGGAGTGGTTAATCTGTTTTTATATACATTCCCCCAGTCGGGTGCAGCGCGGGTTATTCCGGTCTGCTGCAATTGCATCTGCCCGACAC